>JAFPAD010000125.1 GCA_017424405.1 Alistipes sp. | reverse complement strand
TCTTCGACAATCTCGATGAGCTGCACCGAGCTTACCCTTGGCAGTGCTGAGGCCTCGGCTACGGAGTTTTGGTTTGTCGTGCCTCCCGTGGCATTGGCGAGCGGCTACTCTATTAAGGTTGCGGGCTTCTATGGTGGCGAGCAGACCATCGACTTCCCTGCTACGACTTTTGTGTCGGGCGCTATATACAATATAGGTGCGGAGGTTACCGTGTCGACCAATGGCCCAGGCATGGGTGTCGGCGGCTGGGGCGACGGCGAGAATGTAGAGGGCGAGATTTAAGTAAGACAAAACGCAAAAAACATACACTATGAAATACAAACTACTATTAACCTTGGGCGTTGCGGCCATGGCATTTGCGGGCTGTACTGCCGACATCGAGGTGATTGCGCCTCAACCTACTCCCGACGCCCCTGTGGCTATTAATGTTGGTGGTTATATCGACCAGGTGACAGCTACTCGTGTTAATGACGATGGCTTCTGTGCTGGTGATGGCATTGGTGTCTTTGTTGTGAACAATGTGGATGGCGCAAGCGGAACGCTCCTCAACGATGGCAACCAGGCGGACAATGTTCGCTTTGTTCTCAACGAGGAGGAGAGCAAGTGGAACTCTGACTATCCTATCTACTACTACGACAAGGTTACTCCCGTGGATATGATTGGCTATTATCCCTATAATGCTAACCTCGACGATGTCAACAACTACCTTTTCGAGGTGCAGCAGGATCAGTCTACTACTAACGATACATCTCTTATTGGCGGCTATGAGGCATCGGATTTCTTGTGGGGTATGACCGAGAGTATTTCTCCTACCGCAGAGCGTGTGAATATTGCCTTCCGTCACCGTATGGCTGGAGTTCAGGTTGAGTTAACAGAGGGTAATGGCTGGAGTGACGGCGAGTGGGATAGCGTAGCCAAGCACACTCTTATTGCCAACACAATCCGCAAGTCCTCTATTGACCTTGCAACAGGTGTCGTTACTCCTGTAGGCGAGATTGAGATTATGGATATTGTTCCTGCCGAGAGTGGTAACGGCTGGCGCGCTATTGTTGTACCACAGAGCGTTGATGCAGGTATGGCTCTTTTGCGTATCACTGTCGATGGTACAACATACCTGTTCCGCAAAAATGAGGCTTTTGAATATCAAGCAGGCAAGTTGCATAAGTTTAGTATAAAGGTTACTAAGAGAGAGTCGTCGGGTTTGGAATTTAACCTTGTTAGCGAGGATATTACCCCCTGGGAGAACGAGACGATCTCGCACGATGGCTCTGCTCGTGAGTATATACTTATCAATGTTCCAGCAGCTACGAATAGCAAGAGTGCACTCGAGGCGGCTATTAAGAAGACGGGTAAGGATCCAGACCGCATTGTAAATATGAAAGTGACAGGACGACTCAATACTTATGATTTTCAGTATATGAGAGAAAAAATGCTTTCTCTTACAAACTTAAATCTCGAAGAAGTAGTTTTATGTGACACTTATGGTAACGAAAATAACTATTTGCCTCGAAGTGCCTTTTCAAATACTAAAAAGTTTCTTCGCATAATACTTCCTAACTCTACTAAGGGTATTGATGACTATGCATTCTACTATGCAAAAAATATAGTATATATGGATCTACCTGAGAGTGTTATAACAATAGGTGTGGATGCGTTTAATAGTTGCTCTATACAATATTCTTTGACCATGCCTCCCAAATTAGAAAAGATTTTGCAAAGTGCATTCAAAGAAGCTAGTGTTAAATTTAAAAACTTCTACATTCCTAATACACTAAGGATAATAGGGCAAAGTGCATTTGAAAATATTCAAGAACCAATCAATGCCGATATAGTTTTCCCTGATGGGTTGGAAGAAATAGGACCAAGGGCATTTTATAATTCCAAGTTAAAGGCTGGTGATTTGAAAATACCTAATAAGGTAAAAGAGATAGGCGCTTCGGCTTTTGATAAATGTAAATTTACTGGACATTTAATACTTCCTGATGGCCTTATATCAATTGGTGATAATGCTTTTTATAACTGTGGTTTCTCAGGAGAGTTGATCATTCCTGAAAGTGTGGTGAGAATTGGAAAAAGTGCATTTGAGGGATGTTCGTTCTCGCATATCCCTGTACTCCCAAAGAATATTCAACAAGTAGGCGATAATGCGTTTAAGTTTACATATAAAGTAAACGATGTAGCGGATGGAGGTATTCTGGAGTTCCCTGAGGGTCTAACAGAGATTAATTTGAGCAGTTACCCTCAAAATGCATCAAAGATTATTTTCCACTCAGGTGTCACTAAAATTACGGGTACAACATCAGGTAAATATCTTAGGGAGGTAGTGTGTAAAGCGAAAGTTCCACCAACACTTTCGGCAAACTCATTCCAAAATACATTGGGAATTAATGCCGCTAACAAGATAGAGTTAGTAAAGATTGAGGTTCCCGAGGAATCACTATATAAATATCAGACGGCACAGTACTGGAAGAATTACATCCCTTCGGTATATCGTGATTTTAATCTTGATTTAGAGAGCACTTGCGCCCTTAATGCTCAGCACTCAAGAAAGATGATTGTTCGTGCACCAGCGGAGATGGAGTGGAGCGTAAGTTATAAACCAGATTGGGTAACTGTAACCCCAGCGAGTGGTGTAGGTAAGGTTGAGGTGACCATTTCGTTTGATGATATGGCTCGTGGCAATGGTAATCGTACGGACTCATTGGTATTCAAACCTACTGCATACGACTACCATAAGAGTGTTAAAGTGGACCAGTACGACTACCCATACGATAATGGAGACGTAATTACCAACCAATCAGCAACTGTTGGTAATGGTGTAAACATCGTATTTATGGGCGACTGTTTCGATGCAAAGGATATTGTAGAGGGTTACTACGAGGAGATAATGAATGAGGCTATCGAGCATTTCTTTGCGGTTGAGCCTTATAAGACTTATCGCGATTACTTCAATGTATATACTGTGGTCTGTCACTCTACTGATAGTGGCCTGCCTACAACACATACCATAAACAAGGAGACTCTATTTGAGTCGCAGTATGCATTTGCTGATGGTGGTAAATTCCAGTTTAGGATTAACGAGGGAAAATGTTTTGAGTATGCCTGCAAAGCGCCTACTGTAACTAAGGACAACCTTTGCCAGACACCAGTAGTTGTAATTGAAAATTCTAATGCATATGGAGGTATAACGATGTGGTGGACCGATAACACATCTCTCGCTGTTCAATGTATTCATCGCGATGAATATCCATTTGACTTTAGAGGTGTAATTCAGCACGAAGTCGGTGGACACGCATTTGGTAAGTTGGTGGATGAGTATATGTATCACGGTGATTTTGTCGATCAGTGTAAATGTACTTGTTGTGAGCACGACAAGGAACTATTAAAGAGACAGAGTTATGGTTGGGCTAAGAACTTGTCGCTTAACTCAAGTCACTATGATGTGCCTTGGTCGCATATGATTTTTGACCCTCAATACTCAAGTTATGTGGAGATGTATGAGGGTGGATTCTTCCATCAGCGAGGTGTGTATCGCTCGGAGCCAAACTCGTGTATGAACAACAACGTGCCTTACTATTCGGCTATTTCGCGACAGGCGATTGTTGAGCGTATTATGGAGTATGCGGGCGAGGAGTTTACATTCGAGAAATTCAAGGCAAAGGATAGTGATGAGATTGGTCCTATCCCTATGTCGGTGTCGATGACTCGCAGTAGCGTGGCAACAAAGGAGGAGTCTTATAACCCAATGCACAACGAGCCAGTGATAATGGGCGAAAAGCCAACGTTGAACTTCTAAAATAGCATTGAATATGAAAAAGTATATAGCATTAGCAGTTTTGGCACTGGTCGTTATGGGCTGCGAGAAAGAGAGTGTTGAAAACACGCCGATTGTTGAAGATGGTGTAATGCGAATTGAGGCATTACACCCATCAGCAACAAGAGCAACAGAGACTGCATTCGAGGGCGGTGATGTAATTGGTGTATATGCAACAAACTACGTTGATGATGTTGCGTCACCATTGCAGATTTCAGGTAACTGGATAAACAACGAGGCTTTGACATATGATGGAGCGTTGTGGTCTGGTCGCCGTCCTCTATACTGGAGCGAGGAGGGTGCAATGGATGTATATGGTTACTATCCATATATGACACCGACGACAATCAATAAGCATCGCTGGTCTGTGCAACTTGATCAGTCGACGCCAGCAACCGAGGATGCTCTATCAGGATATGAGGCGTCGGACTTCCTCTGGGCAAAGGCTGAGGGTGTGTCGCAGGAGGATGGTAATGTACAGTTGCAGTTCAAGCATATGTGCTCAAAGTTGGTTATCAAACTCGTAAAAGGCGAGAAGTTTACCGATGTGATTCCAGAGGATACAGAGGTTTACCTTTATAGCACAGTGCCAGCGGCAACGATTGACTTCACGAAGGGCATCGTTTCAAAGGATGTATATGGCTCAAAGCAGAAGATAAAGGCACGTCGAATATCGGAGGACACCTTCGAGGTGATTGTTGTGCCTCAAAGTGTCTTGGAGTACTCGCCATTTGTTGAGATTGTCATCGGTAGCATAGCATATATGACCGAGGAGATAATCACATACTATGCAGGTGTACAGTACACAGTGTCAATCACCCTTGACAAGTCGCCAGGTCAGATCCAGGTTGAACTCGGTGGCACCGTTGAGGATTGGGATTAAAGGATATAAACCACATAGGGTGTTGCTTGAGATCGAAATTTTAACTATTGCCGTTGAACAGGGTTATTCTGTTTCCTCCACCATTGGAGATTGGGAAGATGGTGAGAATGTCGAGGGCGAGGTATAATATGACAATAAACAAAAATATCATACACTATGAAACACAAACTACTATTAACCTTGGGCGTTGCGGCCATGGCATTTGCGGGCTGTACTACCGATGTGGAGGTGATTGCGCCTATGCCATCCCCCGATGCTACGTCACACAAGGTCTTAATCGAGGGTAATATCGACCAGCGCGATAACACTCGTGTTGACGACTCGGGCTTCTGCGCGGGCGATGTTGTGGGTATCTACCTCGTAAACTACGATGGCGACACCCCTGGAACACTCCTTTTGGAGGACAACCAGGCTGATAATGTGAGGTTTACCCTTGCCGAGGATGGTGCTTGGGATTCGGAGTACGACATCTACTACAAGGATGATGACACAAAGGTGGACTTCTTCGGTTACTATCCTTATGCCCAGCCATCATCTATCGAGGCATATCCTTTCGAGGTGGCTAAGGATCAGACCAAGGAGGCGGAGCACGGCCAGATGGCTGCGTATGAGGCTTCGGACTTCTTGTGGGCAAAGGCGGAGAATATCACGCCTACGGAGAACCGTGTCGCTATGCGCTTCCAGCATAAAATGTCATCTGTTCGTGTACGCCTTGTGCAGGGCGACGGTTGGGCAGATGAGGCGGAGTTTGCTGCGATGAAGAAGGAGGTTTTGGTGTCGAATACCATCCGCAAGTCTACTATCGACCTCGCTACGGGTGAGGTTACCCCTACGGGTGATGTGCCTTTGGATGGCATTATCCCCGTGAAGGATGGCGATGCGTTCCGCGCTATTGTTGTGCCACAGAGCGTTGCTGCGGGCGAGAATGTTTTGGTTATCACCATCGATGGCCACCCACGCTTCTTTGCGCGTAACGAGGTTACGGAGTATCTCCCTGGCAAGATTACCACCTTCGATTTGAAGATTAAGAAAACGGCTAACACAGGCGACTACGAGCTTGAGTTGGTTGGCTTCAGCATTATGGATTGGGAGGCCGACAATGTGTCGCACCAGGATGATGCCCGCGAGTATGTTGTTGTGCATTGCCCTTTGGCTGGTCAGCTTGAGCGTACTATGGTCGACCGCTTGGAGATGGATGTTACGGCTATCAAGAACTTGAAGCTTACTGGTTCTATAGGTGAGGCAGACTACACCTTTATGCGCACCAAAATGACCTCACTTATGCGTCTTAACCTCAAAGAGGTAGAGAGCAAGATTAATGATGTTTATCAGATTCCCAAAGATGCATTCAGTGGTAAAACAACCCTTATCAAGTGTGTACTTCCTGATAAATTGGAACGCATTGAGAGTGGCGCATTCTCCTCTTCACTCACTGGTACAGTTCAGTTGCCAGAGGGTTTGAAATATGTTGCAGGTTTCGGTAGTACTAAAATTACCAATGTTCAGTTCCCTTCTACCTTGGAGGAAATTGGCGATAGCGCATTCGAAGGATGTAAATCTCTCATGTGTGAGATTTTACTTCCAGAGTCGTTAAAAAAGATTGGTAAAAGTGCATTCAGTAACTCTTCTATATCGGGCAACTTAATATTGCCTGAAGGATTAGAAGATATTGGAAATTCTGCATTTTCGAATTGTTATTATTTAACAGGTTCTTTAAGTATTCCTCAAGGAATAAAGGTTATTAAATCCGGCACCTTCAGTGGTTCTGGCCTTGACGGTAACTTAATTTTGCCTAAAGGACTAGTTGAAATTGGAGGAGCCGCATTTAGTAATTCAGGTCTGCGAGGAGAACTAAATATCCCATCAACTGTTACCATAATTGGAGGTTCTGCATTTTCAGGTGCAAAATTTTCTGGTACACTAGTTTTGCCAGAGAATTTGATCTCTTTAGGTTCAGGAGCGTTTTACAATTGTCAATGGTTAACAGGAATAGTTGAATTCCCTCAAAATATTGTTTCTATTCCTTCGAGTATATTTAGTGGTTGTCGTAATATCGAGGGGGTGGTATTACATAAAGCTATTGAGGTTGTTGAGCAGAATGCGTTCCAAAATTGTTATGGTATTACCTCGATTATTAGCGAGGCAAAGAATCCCCCACTAATTGCATCTGGTGCATTTTCAGGTGTTGCGAAGGATAACTTTGCAGTACAAGTACCAGAGACATCAGTTAAGCAGTATCAGTTTGCATCTGGTTGGAGTGAGTTTAAGAGAATTGAAACAAACCATAACTTCACCATTTCACGAAGATTGCTTCGTACACTTAACGATGAATACAGTAAGACATTCGTCCTTCGTGCCCCTGTAGGTAAGGCGTGGAGTGTAGAGAGTTGCCCAGATTGGATAACCGTTACTCCATCTTCAGGTGAAGGCAAGATGGATGTCACAATTACAGTAAATGAGATGGTTTCTGATGATGTAGGTATATTTAATTTGCCTATATATAACAATTATGGAACACAGATATCAACTGAAAAACATAAAGGTCGTAGAGACGAAGTGGTGTTTTTACTTGATGGTACTGATGCTCGTGCACGAATGACCGTTGAGCAGTACGACTACGAGTATGGCGATGGTGATATAATTACTCACCAAACTGCAACAGTAGGCAATGGCGTAAATATCGTGATTATGGGTGACTGCTTCGATGCAAAGGATATCTCGGAGGGTAAGTATCTCAAGGCTATGCAGGATGCTTACACCTACTTCTTCGATATCGAGCCTTATCTCACCTATAAGGACTACTTCAATGTCTATTCAATTGTAGGTCTGTCGGCAGATAGTGGCATGGGAACAGCTAATACTATTCGTGAGGCCCGTTTTGGCTCACAATATTTCCTCACCGAGGGAGTTGAGCCAGACTATGAAATTATATTTGCTGCTGCTTGCACTGCACCCATCGAAGACGATGTTGCTAAGACTCTCATTATCGTAGTTGAGAATAGTAACCAGTATAGTGGTATTTGTGCTTTGTGGGGCGATGGCTCAGCAGTGGCAGTTGCATGTATGAGTACAGACCCTGCACCACGAGATTTCCAAGGTGTAATACATCACGAGGCTGGTGGTCACGGATTTGGTAAACTTGCAGATGAGTATATCTACCACAATGCTTTTGTTTCAGCTTGTAATGCTTGCGGAGATTTAAGACCCGATATCATCCAAAGTAAGTCTTATGGGTTCTATGAGAATATCTCGCTTACTGGTAATATGCATGAGGTGCCTTGGTCGCATATGATTTACGACCCTCAGTACGCGGATGTTGTCGATGTTTATGAGGGTGCATATATGCACACCCGTGGTGTATGGCGTTCGGAGAAAGTATCGTGTATGAGTACGAATATCGCCTACTACAATGCCATTTCGCGTGAGGCGATGGTTAAGCGTATTATGAAGTATGCTGGTGAGGAGTACTCTTACGAGGCATTCAAGGCTCTCGACCACGAGTCGTTGCCATCGATTGCAACAACCCGTGCGTGGGAGTGGAATGGTCTGAACTTCGGCACTTCGTCGCAGTTTGACCAGCGTCCTCCAAAGTTTATGGGCGAGAAACCAGTGTTTGACAAGAGTAAGTTTTAGTAGGAGATAGGGAAAATAGAGAAATTAAGGAATTTAAGGAAAATAGGGAGAAAAAGGGAAATAATGAGAATAAAGCCCCTAAATTCTTTAAATTCCCTAACTTCCCTAAAAAAATAGAGAAGAGTATGAAAACAAAATATTTAGCAATAGCAACATTGGTATTGGGTATGGTTGCGTGTGAGCAGGCGGCCAACAATGTCGAGATACCTGCCGATAACCGTATGCTATTCGATGTGGCATCACCAAGCGCACATACGCGCGCAAACAATGGAGCGTTCGAGGCGGAGGATATGGTAGGCGTATATGTTACCGACTACGCAGATGACACAATCCCTATGCCACTACAGATTTCGGGTAACCGCGCCAACAACGAGGCGTTAATCTTCGATGGTGCATCGTGGGCGCCCGAGCGCACAATCTACTGGGGCGAGGGCAAGAGCGATGTCTACGCCTACTATCCATATATGGAGGTTGAGGATGTTGATAAGCAACCATTCTCTGTGGCTCTTGACCAAGATGTAGAGGGCGCATACGAGGTAAGTGACCTCCTTTGGGCAAAGGCCGAGGGTGTAGCGCAGGCCGATGGCGCTGTGTCACTCGCAATGAACCACTCTATGAGCCGCCTTGTTGTAAGGATTATGGCGGGTGAGGAGTATATCGGCTCTCTACCTAAGGATGCTACCGTACATCTCCACTCAACCGTGACTGATGCCCATATTTCGCTTGCAAGTGGCTCGGTTGAGAAGAATCCATATAGCGGTGCAAAGTCTATCAAGATGCGCAACCTCGGCATTCGCACTTTCGAGGATGGCAAGGCCGTTGTCTATGAGGCTATCGTAGTGCCACAGATGCTCGAGACATCGGTGCCATTGTTGGAGATTAACTCAAAGAGCGTGTCGTACCTTTTGGAGGATATGTTCAACTTCAAGCCAGGCGTGTCGTACACCTATACAGCTGTGTTGAATACCTCTACAACAGCCATCAAGGTTGAGATTGGCTGCGAGATTGAGGACTGGAACAATATCGGCGGTGGCTCTGACGGCGAAGGCGGCTCAGGCTCTGACGGTGGCGAGGATGATGGCGTAGACCTTTCGTTGTACACCGACCTCTCGGCTGAGGGTACTGCAAACTGCTACCTTATCCAGGGTGCAGGTAATTACAAATTCAAGGCTACTTTAGGTAACACCGAATACTCAGTTGGCAATGTCAAGAAGAGCGAGGTATTGTGGGAGACCTTCGGCACAGATGTAATGCCTAATGTGGGCGACTTGATT
>JAFPAD010000016.1 GCA_017424405.1 Alistipes sp. | reverse complement strand
AGTTTTTTTATCAAAAAAAATTACAACATATATGCCAAACAACACCATCAGGTAAAGGGAAATAATCGTCAGATTATGATATATCAGCCTACGACGTCGCAGAAGTGAAACAACGTCACTAAAGCTTCAATACAACATCCAGACCTCGCAACAACAACCAAAGGCTCATTCTCGGCACCTGAATACAATCATTAGTCACATCTACAACCCATTGAGGCACAAGCCATTGCAACAGCACCAAAATCGCATACATTTGCCACAAAACAGCGACAAACATGAAACGATTTCTATTTACACTATGCCTCATAACCTCGTGCTACGTCTCAGCGCAAACCCCTCCCCAGCCCCTCACATTAAGCGATGCAATAGCAATGACGTTGCACGAAAACCCTGCGATGAAGGCTCTCAAATACCAAATCGAGGCTGCCAACGACAAGCGACGTGCCGCCATAGGATTACGTGCGCCACAGATAGACCTCACGAGCAGTTTCATACACACCGCCACCGACCTTGCAATCGACGCCAACAATCTGAAGGCTCCGTTTAACGAAGCAGCTAACCAAATCATCACTCAAGGCATCAAAGATGGCATCATATCGCAAACCACTGCCTCGTTGCTACAACAAATTGCGGGCAGTGCCACCAGCTTTGGCTGGAGCTACACTTTGCAAAACCGCAACTTCGGATTTATCAATGGGCAAATCACCATGCCGATATACTTGGGTGGTAAAATCAACATAGCCAATAGGGTAGCACACATCGAACAGGAGCTCGCCATCGAGCAAGGCGACCAAACCACCAACTCGCTCATCAGCACACTCGTAGAACGCTACTATGGTCTGGCTCTTGCCACCGAGGTTGTACGCGTAAGAAAATTAGCACTGCGAGGTATCCTACAACATCTAAGCGACGCCAAAGCTCTGGAGCAGCAGGGTTTGATTGCTCACAGCGAAGTTTTATACGTAGCATACAAAGCCTCAGAAGCCGAAAGAGAACTCAACGACGCCAAGCTACAAGAGCAGACAACTCTCTCGGCGCTGATGACAACATTAGCCTCCAACCACAGCATACTACCCGTCACGCAGATGTTCTACACCGACCACATAGAGCCCTTGAGTCACTTTCAAGAGTTAGCCTCAGAGCACAATCCCATACTCAGCCAAGTGTCATTACAACACTCGTTAGCGAAGGAGAATGTAGCTCTACAACGAGCTACCTTCCTGCCTCAAATTGCAACCATGATGAGTGGTAACCTATACGAATATCGGCTCAGCAACATCATGCCTCGCTGGGCGGTGGGTATTGGCGTAAAGATAAAACTCTTCGATGGTCTTAACCGCGAATACAAATACTCGGCAGCGAAGCAGACCCTGCAAGAGGTGAAATATTTGACCGTAAAGGCCGAGGACGACATCACACTGCTTGTTGAGAACATCTATAACCAACTACAAAACTGCCTACACACCATCGCCTCCACACAAACCGCCATACGCTTTGCGACGGAGTATCTGCGAGACAAGGAGTTAGCATTTCGTGACGGCTGGAGCACAGCAACAGAGCTTATCGACGCCGAACTGAATTTGGCAAAAACACGCACAGAGCTAATCGAAGCTGTGTATATGTATGATGTCACATTGGCAAAATTATTGGAGGCAGCAGGCATAAGTCTCCAATACGAGAGCTTTCTATCCAACCCCAATACCAAGTCTATAACATTTAATTACCAAGACAATGAGTAAAGCAAAAATAGCAACCATCGTAGCAATCCTCGCAGCCATTATATTAGCCACTCTGCTGGGTGGTTATATGCTCAAGCACCACGAGCCAACGCTACTGCAAGGTATGGTGGAGTGTCAGAGCTACAAAGCCTCGTCAAAAATCGCAGGGCGTATCCTCTCGTTACATGTCAAGCAGGGACAACGTGTAACAAAAGGAGAATTGCTCTACACGCTCTCAACTCCAGAACTCGATGCCAAGCTACAACAGGCTGAAGCTGCGAAGAGCGCAGCATCGGCTCTCGACCAAAAGGCATTGGCTGGCGCACGACAACAACAGATTCAGGAGGCTCTCAACCTATGGCAAAAGGCTCAGGCGGGCAAAGTGCTCGCCCAGAAGAGCTATTCACGCATCGAAAATCTCTACAAACAAGGCGTTATAGCCGCACAAACGTACGACGAAGCCGAAGCTAACCTGCAAGCCGCAAAAGCAACAGAAGCCGCCGCAAAGGCTCAGTACGACTTGGTAAAAGCTGGTGCAAGCAAGGAGGACAAGGAGGCTGCCGAAGCCCAGCTACAACAAGCTGAGGGCGCAGTAAGCGAAGTGCAGACCTACATCAACGACGCCATGGTGTATTCACCCTCCGATGGTGAAGTGGAGAGCGTGTTGGCTCAGGAGGGCGAACTCATAGGCAATGGAATGCCGGTGGTGACAATCCTAAACAACGAAGATAGCTGGGTGGTATTCAACGTCAAAGAGACACTACTACCTCTCTTCCCCACAGGCACCATACTACAAGCCTACATACCCGCTTTAGCAAACACCGTAACACTTCAGGTTTACTACATCGCAGCACAAGCCGACTTTGCCACATGGAGTGCCACACGCACCCAGGGCGACTTCGACGTTCGCACTTTCGCCGTGAAGGCTCGCCCCACAACCCACATCGAAGCTCTACGCCCAGGTATGAGTGCCATTGTAAACATCGACCAATTACGCACAAGCAAATGACCTTACGCTCAACCATATACTCACTCCTACGACGCGAATGCAACCGCATAAAACGATTTACCCCTTACGGGCTACTACTAACGGTGCTACCCGCCATCTCGATACTCTTTTTTGCCACCATCTTCCTAAATGGCATACCCAACAGTCTGCCTATTGCTCTGCTCGACCAAGACAACTCAACTCTTTCTCGCACACTGCAACAGATGATTGACGCCACCCCCGAGGTGCAGATTCTCGGCTCCGTGAGCGACCTAACAACAGCCCAGCAACTGCTACGGCAAGGCTCGGTTGATGCCATAGTGCTCATACCACCATCATTCGAACACGACATCTACACACTCTCCCCGACAAGTGTTGAAACCTACATCTCGGGCGCAAACATTCTAAAGAATGGACTCATCTCAAAGGGGCTGCTCACAACCGCCACAACCTTCAACGCAGCCATATCGCTGCAGACACTCCAAGGCATGGGACTCAGCCCTCAGCAGGCTATGGCACAAGTCGTACCCATCACCATCGACAAACACACACTTTTCAATCCCTTTACTAACTACGACTACTATCTATCACCTCTGTTCATGCCCATGATGATTATAATCTTTGCCATGCTGGCTACAATCTTCGCCATAGGCTCCGAGCTACGATATGCTACCGCCAAGCAGTGGCTCTCCACAGCTCGAGGCTCATTACCCGTAGCCCTCATTGGCAAGTTAGCACCCATATGTATAGCTATGTGCGTTTGGGGTTGGGTGGCTTTCTTCACGCTATTTTACATTATGGATATTCCACTTAGAGGGAGTGCGTGGATGTTGATTGTCGGCGGCGGGGTAGTGGTCATGGCATATATGTGTTTGGCTATTTGTATCATCTCCACAACAGCCAACATGCGTCTTGCCTTGTCGCTGGGAGGAGGATACACCGTGATGTCATTCTCGCTCTGCGGACTTACCTATCCCACGATGGCTATGCACTCTTCGATTCAAATATTGAGCAAGTTCTTCCCCTTTACTTACTTCGCTGAATTAGTTGTGGAGCAAGCTGTGCGGGGCACGCCAACAGCATACTCGCTACATCTTTTAGGCTCAATGACCCTATTCGTATTGCCCGCGCTATGTCTGCTACCACGCCTACGACAAGTAACAACCAACCGCACATTCTTCGGTAGAGAGTAACCAACATCACCATGCACAAAGAGTTTTTTCGTACCATACTCAACCAGTGGAGAACTATTTTCCACGACGAAGGGGTAATCCTAATTATGATTGCCGCCCCAATAATCTACGCCACTATATACTCGCTCACCTACGGAACACAGGTGCTACGTGACATTCCCATAGGTGTTATTGACAACAGCCACACCCACCTCAGCCGTAGCCTTATTGAGAAGATGGACGCCGGAGCAAACATCTACGTTGCCTACGAGCCTTGCGACATGGAGGAGGCAAAGCGACTATTCCACAACCGCCAAATATACGGCATAGTCTATATCCCAAGCAACTTCGCAAACCAACTACTCAACAACGAGCAGGCGACGCTGTCACTATACCTCGATGCCAGCTACATGCTCATGTATCGACAGACGTTTCAGGAATTAGCAGCTCTCATCTCAACACAAAACGCCACCATAGAGTATTCCAACCTCCTCTCCGCAGGCATCAATCCGCCGCAAGCGCAAGCCATCACCACACCCGTGAGGTACAACAGTCATACACTCTTCAACCCCTACTTGGGCTACGGCACATTCATCATGCCCCCAATCATCATACTCATCTTACAACAAACACTCCTCATTGGTGCCGGCATGATAGCTGCCACCAGACACAAGCACGAGGCAACACCTCTGCAACCACTCGCCACAGCACTCCTCATCTTGGGCAAAGCCACCGCCTACACCCTGATATATACCATAATCGCTCTCTACCTAATAAACATACACTTCAAACTGTTTCACTATCCCTGCAATGGCACAGCCTTAGACCTTACGATATTCTTGGGGCTCTACCTGTTTGTCTGTTCATTATTAGCCGTGGCGATATCCGCACTCTTCAAACGCCGCGAAGCATCTCTGATGACACTCTTGTGGAGTTCCATACCGCTACTCATGCTCAGCGGGGCATCGTACCCCCACCAAAGCATACCTAAAGTGTGGCAACTCATCTCCTTGTGCTTTCCCAGCACACACGGCATAAATGGTTTTTCGAAGATTCAGACAGCAGGTGCCTCCATCAGCGAGGCATGGCGGGAGGTAAACTCATTGGTGGTGTTGGGCGTGGTGTTTTTTGTCATTGCCTCCCTACAATCTATTTACAGCAACAAAAAAGCCTCCTCATCACAATCTAATAACAAACTGAGTATATGACCGTTAACAAACCACCTGTAAGATTAATGCAAAAAAAACACAAAAAAAACAATCAAAAATTTGCAGTTTACATTTTTTGTACTACCTTTGCATTCGCAATCAGCAATTGGTGCGTTAGTTCAGCTGGTTAGAATACGTGCCTGTCACGCACGGGGTCAGGGGTTCGAGTCCCCTACGCACCGCAAGAAAAACGACTTACAAACCTTTGTAGGTCGTTTTTTGTTTTTTAGCTATTAACCTTAATGTGAGAAAGAATGAAAAGATTGTTACTTTTCTTTGCGACACTATGCACTGTGTCGTGCGTATCGAAAGATGCTCCAATCGTGCAGAATGACCTTCGTCTGCCTGCTGTTCCCCTCGTGATGATTGACCCAATGACCAATGCCTGGTCGTTTGATGACACCCTCTATGGTGGTCACATCGGTCATCGTGTAAAGAAGGTACATGAATTTGTAGGTGCTATCCGCGTGGATGGCCAGATTTACCGCTTTATGGGTCTCGACGACTCACCACGTCAGCCATTGGCTGCAATGTCGTATGCCGAGCCTTGGAGCGCAAAGTACACCTTTGACAAACCAGCAGAAGGCTGGGAGAAACCTGAGTTCAACGACAAGCGTTGGAATGAGGGCGAGGCAGCCTTCGGTACTCGTGGCGAGACAAACGTAAAGACCTTGTGGAGAACTCACGACATCTGGGTACGCCGCCAGGTGAAGATCGACCCACAGGAGTTGGAGGGCAACCGTTTGTTTCTTCACTACTCTCACGATGACACTTTCACACTCTACATCAATGGCCACCGCGTAGTTAAGACCGACTACTCTTGGAAGAAGGATCAGACAGTAATTCTCTCTGACGAGGTAATCTCAACAATGAAGGATGGCAACATCACTATCGCCGCTCACTGCGAGAACCGCGAGCACGGTGGTTTGGTGGACTTCGGCATCTATGTAGAGCGCGGCCGAGTAGAGGAGTTCTCGCAGTGCGCCGAGCAGAAGTCAATAAACGTTCAGGCTACACAGACCTATTATACATTCGAGTGCGGCAACGTAGAGCTCAACCTCACATTCTTCGCTCCATTCTTGATGGACAACCTCGACCTTATGTCACGTCCAGTGAACTACATCACCTACGACGTTAAGTCACTCGATGGCCAGGAACACGATGTGCAGCTCTACTTCGAGGCTGCTCCAAATTGGGCTACATTCCTCGCCAGCAACCCTATAAAGGTAGAGAACTACACAAAGAATGGGCTTAACTACACCAAGATGGGTCGTACCGAGCAGCACGTCCTCGGTCGCAGACGCGAGGGCACACACTACACCAACTGGGGTTATGTCTATTTCTCAGCCGATGCAGCAACATCTTCTTACGGTGCAGGCGATCCAGTGGCTATGCGTGCAGCATTTGCCAAGAATGGTGCTTTGACCAACAACGAGGGTGCAGCAGATGGCTATATGGCTATCGCCGAGAACATTGGTAAGGGTTTGAACTCTTCGGGCAAGATTATGGTCGGTTACGACGATATCATCTCACTCGACTACTTCGGCACACGCCTCCGTCCATATTGGAACCGCAACGGTGACCGCACAATCGAGCAGGAGTTCGAGGCTGCTCAGGCAGAGTTCGCAGAATTGAAGAAGGAGTGTACAAAGTTCGACTACTCACTTATGCAGGACGCTATGCGCGTAGGCGGCAAGGAGTACGCAGAGTTGTGCGCATCGGTATATCGCCAGGTGATTGTGTCACACAAGTTGATGGAAGCACCAGATGGAACACTCCTCTTCCCATCGAAGGAGATTTCGAGTGGTGGTTTCGTTTCGACAGTGGATGTAACCTACCCATCAGCTCCAATGCTTCTCTACTACAACCCTGAGTTGTTGAAGGGTCTTATCGAGCCTATCTTCTATATGAGCGAGAACGGCATTTGGAACAAGCCTTACCCAGCTCACGACGCTGGTAAGTGGCCTTGGGCTTACAGCCAGGACTACGGCGAAGATATGCCTATCGAGGAGGCTGGTAATATGCTCATTCTCTCTGCTCTCTTGACAAAGGTTGATAGCAACGCCGACTACGCTAAGTCACACTGGGATGCACTCACAATGTGGTCTAACTATTTGATGGAGAAGGGTCTTGACCCAGCCAACCAGCTCTGCACCGATGACTTTGCAGGTCACTTGGCACGCAACGCCAACCTCTCTGTGAAGGCTATCTTGGGTATCGCCGCTTACGGTTATATGGCAGGCGAGATGGGCGACAAGGCAACTTGCAACGAGATGATGGCCAAGGCCAAGGAGATGGCCAAGGAGTGGATGACACTTGCCGACGCAGGCGACCATTACAGCCTCTCATTCGGTAACCAGGACTCTTGGAGCCAGAAGTATAATATGGTATGGGATAAGTTGATGGGCTGGAACATCTTCCCTGAGGAGGTGAAGGAGAAGGAGCTTGCATACTACCTCACAAAGCAGAACAAGTATGGTTTGCCACTCGACAGCCGCCGCAACTACACCAAGTCTGACTGGATTATGTGGACTGCGACACTTGCTTCTGACCACGAGACATTTATGGAGTTCGTGCAGCCAATCTACGACTTTGCCAACGAGACAACCGACCGCATCGGCCTCACCGACTGGTACAACACCGACAGCAAGAAGCGCGTAGGCTTCGAGGCACGCCCTGTACTCGGCGGATTCTATATCAAGATGCTCGAAGAGAAGATTTCAAAGTAAATTGGGTAGCAATACCCAAATAAAGCAATAGGCTGCCCGTAAGGGGCAGCCTATTTATTTTAATTTAATCGACCAAACCCGGTCAATCAAACTCGATTAGTCATTAGGATAAGCAGCGATAAAGACATTACGCTTGCGCAACTCCTCCTGCACCTTGTGAAGCTCCGAGAGCGACACACGACCTACGACATACTTATAATCGTCCGAGATGTAGTTCTCGCTCACCGACTCAAACTTCAACAAATCGAGGTCGGCATAGTCCTGATAGCGGTAATACACGCGGAATGAGTGGTCGGTAGTGTACTCAGGCAACTGCGAATCATTACGTTTCTTGTACTCATATTTGTAGTCATACAAGCATGCTGTAATATCGCTCAACACAGCTGAGCCTGTTGGGTAGCCACCCGCACCACGACCGAACATAAACTGCTTGTCGTAGAACAAACCCTTGATAACAACACCATTGAACTCGTCCTCGACGCTGTAGATATACTTATTGCGTGAGATGAGCTGTGGCATAACGCACATAATAAGCTTGTTACCTTCCAACTTCTCGACATGAGCTACCAACTTAAAGCGACGCTCCTTCTCGTTTGCGAAGCGAATATCCTCGTCGCACATATTCGAGATACCGTAAGTAAATATCTTCTCAGGAGCTACATACAAACCAAAGGCGTGAATTGTGATGATGATGAGCTTAAAGAGCGAATCCCAACCGTCGATATCGAGCGAAGGGTTACTCTCGGCGAAGCCCAAGTCCTGAGCCAACTTCAACGCATCGGCATACGACATCTTCTCGTTAAAAATCTTCGAGAGAATGAAGTTAGACGAGCCATTCAAGATACCCTTAACCGAAGTCAAGAGGTCGTTATCGTAGTACTCCTCCAAGTTACGGATAACAGGGATACTACCACAAGCCGACGCATCGTACAACAGAGCCACATTGTAACGAGCCTGCAACTCGATAAGTTCCTCGATGTGGTGAGCCAACATCTTCTTATTACCCGACACCACAGGAAGCTCCATCTGCAACGCACGCTTCACGATAGTATAAGCAGCATCGGCATCGTCGATAAGTTCAACGATAAAGTTAATATCGGGGTCGTTGAAGATATCATCGGGGTTGTTGGTGAACTCAGCCTCGATAGCTCGCTTTTTGCTGATATCTCGCACGCAGATGCGCTTAATCTCAACATTCTTCGAGCCGATACGCTTCAGCACATCATACAAGCCACTGCCCACAGTACCGAAGCCGAACAATCCAATGTTTAATTTCTTTCCGTTCATAATATATCTGTTTTCGTTACTAATCCTTCAAAAAGTTGAGTATTATATCATTCAACTGCTTGTGCTCGACCAAGAATCCGTCGTGACCAAAGTCTGAATCAATCAGGTGATACTCCACGTTGGGGATATTCTCCACCAAGATGGTGTGGTCAGAAGGTGGGAACAAGATATCCGAAGTGATAGCCACCACCAAACTCTTCGAGCGAATCTTCCTGAGCTGCTCCTCCACCTTACCTCTACCACGACCCAAGTTGTGAGAGTCCACCGCCTGCGAGAGGCGATAGTAAGAGTAGGCATTGAATCGGCGACGCAACTTCTCGCCCTGATAACGCTGATACGAGAGCACTCGACGCTCAAAACCCACCTCGTCGGGGTTGGCGTCCTCCTGTGTCTTATCGTAAGCCATGCCACCACGATAGCTCAACAGAGCGATACTACGTGCCGTAGCCATACCCGCTGCACCTGCCTCGTCGGTACGCTCGCCATAGGTGGGGTCACACTCGATAGCCATGCGCTGGCTCTCGTTGAAAGCCGACGCCCAAGGCTTGGTGCGAGGTGTTGTAGCGATGAAGGCTGCACGCTCGGCAAAGTCGGGCTGCATAATGCTCCACTCCAAACACTGGAAGCCTCCAATAGAGCTTCCTATAAGCAATTTCACTCGCTCGATACCCAAATACTCGGCAAGCAACTGATGACAGCGCACCATATCCCTGACGGTCACACGTGGAAAATCGCCATACCACTTCTCGCCCGTTGCGGGGTTTACCGACAGGGGACCTGTGGTGCCGTAGTGCGAGCCGAGGAAGTTGGCACACACCGTGAAATACTTCTCAGGGTCGAGGAAGCAACCGCTCTCAACCGTGTGAGGCCACCAATCGGCTACGTCGGAGTTAGCCGTCAGGGCGTGACAAACCCATACAACATTCGACTTATCGGCATTGCACTCGCCAAAGGTATCGTAGGCAATATCAAGCGAAGGCAAAACCTCACCCGACTCCAACACAAAAGGTTTTTCGTAATGATATACCTGTGCCATCTAATTACCGTCGTCTAATCAAAATTACTCTGCTGCAGCAAAAGCCTGCTCAAAATCCTCGATTATATCCTCCACATTCTCCAATCCCAGCGAGATGCGCAATAGGGTAGGAGTGACACCCGCAGCCTTCAAATCAGCCTCCGAGAGCTGCTTGTGGGTAGTAGATGCAGGGTGAGTGACAACGGTGATAGAGTCACCAATCATGGTCATGTTACCCGCCAACTGCAACGCCTCGACAAAACGCACGGTGCTGTCAAGGTCGCCCTTAAGCTCGATTGTGAAGACACTCGACGAGCCGTAGCGATAGTACTTCTGCGCATTCTTATATCCGGCATGATCCTCGAAACCCACGTAGCTCACACGCTCCACCTTAGGGTGCTGGCGGCAATACTCAGCCAACTTGCGTGTAGACTCCACCTGGTGCTTCACACGAAGCGACAGAGCCTCCAAGCCGATGAGCATCAGATAAGCATCGAAAGGCGAAGGGCAGCAGCCGAAGTCGCGCAAACCATCAACACGACACTTAACGATAAATGCTGCATTTCCAAAAGCCTCATAGAGGTTCAAGCCATGGTAACCCTCCGAAGGACCATCAATCTGAGGGAACTTGCCATTAGCCCAATTATAGTTACCGCCATCGACGATAATACCGCCCATAGCTGTACCGTGACCATTAATCCACTTTGTTGAAGAGTCCACTACGATGTTGGCACCCCAATCGAAAGGATTGCACAAGAAGCCTGCTGCGCCGAAGGTGTTATCCACCACGAAAGGAACGTCCTTGCGCTTTGCCAGCTCACCCAATGCCTGCAAGTCGGGCACATCACATGTAGGGTTGCCCATACTCTCGGCATAAATCATCTTGGTGTTCTCATCAATGAGAGTCTCAAAATCCTCAACCTTCTCGCTCTTAGCGATACGTACCTCGATACCCAGCTTACGCAACGAGATGCGGAACTGATTATAGGTACCACCATAGAGGAAAGGCGACGCCACGATGTTCTCTCCTGCCTGCGCTAAAGCCGTAACGGTCAAGAGGATAGACGACATACCCGACGACACACCCAACGCACCCACAGCATTATAGAGCGCAGCAACACGCTCCTCGTAAGCTGCCGTAGTGGGGTTGTGCAGGCGGGTGTAGATGTTACCGCCCTCGCTTAGTTCAAACAATTTTGCAGCATAGTCGCAGCTCTTGAAGTGATAGGCTGCCGTAGGATAGATAGCTATACCGCGCGAGCCTGTTGCATCGACGTGATAACCACCGTGTATCTGTTTTGTTTCGAAACGAAGATTTTTCTTATTTGACATAATATTTTCTGTTTACTCCAGCCCCAAGGGCTGAAACAAGTTTATATTATGCAAATATACATTATATAATTCAAAATTCAAAATTAAGAATTCGAAATTGAGGGTAAATCTTTAGAATGACGGGGTACAGTCATTACACCCATTACACAATTACACTCATTACAGGGGTGTAATCTGTGTAATACTAAAACAACAGCGCCAAGTGATAGACACCCCAAGCCATAAGCCATGCCAGCAGGGTATTATAGACCACCGAGAATGCAGCCCACTTCCAGCCTCCAGCCTCCTGCGCTATGGCGGCTACGGTAGCCACACAAGGGAAGTACAACATCACAAATATCATCATCGCAAGCGCCGAAGCACGCGAGTAATTCCCCGACGAAATCAACTGCTCGGAGAGCGATGCGCTATTCTCTTGAGCCTCCTCCACCGAGTACAACACACCCAGCGTCGAGACCACAATCTCCTTTGCCGCAGCACCCGACAGCATAGCCACACTTGCCCTCCAATCCAGACCAAGAGGCTCCATCACAGGCTCACACAACTTACCTATACGCCCCAAATAAGAGTTCTCCGACTGGGTCACCGAACCAGCTCCTACATCTGCTGAAACAACCTCAGCACGAGGGTAATAGCTCAAGAACCATATAATCACAGCCGACACCAAAATCAAGCCTCCAATCTTCTTGAGATACTGTTCGCTTCTGTCCCACATATGACGCAGCGTAGCCTTCAGCGTAGGCACACGATAGGGCGGCAGCTCCATAACAAACGGAGTCTCGTCCTGACCGAAGAGGAAGCGGCGCAACACACGTGCCGTGAAGAACGCCATTAGACACCCAAACAGATACAATCCAAACAGCACCACACCCGCATGCTCGGCAAAGAACGTACCCGCCAAAAGTATGAACACGGGAAGTCTTGCACTACATGACATAAATGGGTTTATCAGTATGGTTATCAATCTACTACTACGACTCTCGATGGTGCGCGTAGCCATAATGGCTGGCACATTACAACCAAAACCCATAACCAGCGGAATGAACGACTTGCCATGCAGACCCGCAAGGTGCATAACCTTATCCATGATGAACGCCGCACGAGCCATATAACCCGAGTCCTCCATTAACGAAATGAAGAGATATAAGATGAGGATATTGGGCATAAAGACAGCCACCGAGCCTACGCCACCGATGATGCCGCCCACAATCAAATCCTTGAGCGCGCCCTCCTGCATGACACTGCCCACCATCTCGCCCAGCCATGTAAAGCCAGCCTCAATCCACTCCTGCGGATAGGCTCCGAGGGTGAACGTGGTCCAAAACATAACAAACATTACCAGCAGAAACAACGGTATGCCGAAGTACTTATTTGCCACAATGCTGTCGATTATCGAAGTACGCGAGCTCTGCGACGACTCACTAGGGGTGTAGGTTTCAGCCAAAGCACCCTCGATGAAACCATATTTGTCACCCGTGATGACGCTCTCGACGTCCTCCGAGAACTCCTCCTTAACCCTCGCAACACCCTTCTGCGCTTGCGCCCGCCACTCGGGATAGTGCTCCGCCACGGAGAGCATCTCCACCACAGCCTTGTCGCCCTCCATCAACTTCAGGGCGCAGTAGCGGGGTGGGAAGCACTTAGGTAACTCCTCAATATGACCCTTCATCAGGCGCGAGAGAGCCTGCACCTGCTGCTCAAGCGTGGCTGAATAGTTGATGTGAATATGTCGCACCTTGGGATTCTCGTTCTCGAAGATGAGTATCACCTCGTCGAGCAACTGCTCCAGACCCTTACCCGTGCGTGCCACCACAGGCACCATAGGCACTCCAATCATGCGACCCAACTGCTCGTAGTCGAGCTTTGCCCCCGACTGCTCCAACTCGTCATACATATTCAGCGCCACCACCATCTTGGGGTTGAGGTCGATAAGTTCGGTAGTAAGGTAGAGATTACGCTTCAGGTTGCTCGCCACAACCGAGTTAATGACCACATCGGGCAGTTTCTCCACCAAGTGACTACGCACATACATCTCCTCGGGCGTATATGCCGACAGAGCATAGGTGCCGGGCAGGTCGGTAATGTTTATCGTGTAGCCTTTATAACGGAACTTACCCGTCATGGCATCGACGGTCACGCCACTATAATTACCCACATGGGCATGGTCGCCCGTCAAGGCGTTGAAGATGGAGGTCTTACCCGAATTGGGATTACCCACCAACGCCACGTTTATCTCACGTATGCGAGCCTTAATCACCTCGTCCATCTCCTCGTTGGGCGATGTGGCAAGGTCAGGGCGCAGGTTACGCAACTCGTAGGGCGTAAGTATCTCAACCATAGCCGCCTCGCTACGCCTGAGCGACACCTCGTAACCCATCACACGATATTTTATGGGGTCACGCAGTGGGGCATTCATCACAGCCTCGACCTGCTGACCTCTGACAAATCCCATCTCGAGTATGCGACGACGAAAACCTCCGTGTCCCAACACTTTTATAATCACTGCGCTCTCGCCAGTCTTTAGTTCCGATAAAAACATCTACAATTCCAATTAACCACTGCGGCAATACCCCTCATTAGGCAAATAACCCGCCACAGCAAACACAATTTTGCAACGCAAAATTAATGATTTTTTCCCATATAAGCAATCATTAAATTATAAGGAATGACGATTTCTTAATATCGCAGAAAATATTTAACTTTACATACCGAACAATACCACAAGCAACAGATGACAAAACATTTAGCGAACATAATCACAGGTCTTCGCATTTTTTGCAGCATTTTAATGATATTCTGCCCTGTATTTTCACTACAATTCTACATCACATATCTCACTTGTGGCATTAGTGACATGATAGATGGAACAGTTGCAAGAATAACAAATAACAGCACTAAATTTGGAGAACAATTCGACTCCATTGCTGATATTATATTCATCGCGACAGCTACCACAAAACTTTTACCTACAATCCACATTTCCAATTGGTTATGGATATGGATTACAATCATTGCCATTATTAAAATCGGCAATATTATACTAAGATTTCTTCGCACAAAAAAGTTAATTTTTCCACACACAATAATGAACAAAATCACAGGTCTGTTCCTATTTATTCTACCATTAACTCTATCGTCTATTGAGATAGAATACAGCGCAACAATTGCATGCTTCATTGCCACTTTCGCAGCCACCCAAGAGGAGTGTAAAAGATAATTTCACCGCAACGACAAAACATTTTTGCATACTATCTCACTCTCTCGAAAATTTTTCATAATCCTCACTTGCAAAACCACTTATCTCTCTTTCTCCGCAAAAGAGAAATTTATTTTCCTCTGCGAGCCCGAAAATAATGAATTTTATATTATGAATTTACAATAAATATATGTATATTTGCGCCTATGAATAAACCTTTAAATTCAAGATAAATTATGAAAGTAGCAGTTATTATGGGTTCAACCTCAGATTGGGGTGTTATGGAAGCCGCATGTCAGACCCTCGAGGAGTTGGGTATCGAGTACGAGAAGCGTGTCATCAGCGCACACCGCACACCTCACCTTATGGTCGAATATGCTGAGTCAGCCAAGGAGCGTGGCATCGGTGCAATCATCGCTGGTGCAGGTGGCGCAGCCCACGTTGCTGGCGTTACGGCAGCTCTCACCACAGTACCCGTAATCGGTGTACCTATCAAGACATCGGCTTTGGGAGGCTTGGATTCATTGCTCTCAATCGTTCAGATGCCGGGCGGTATCCCTGTTTCAACCACCGCCATCAACGGCGCTAAGAACGCTGCTCTCATCGCAGCTTCTATATTCGCCCTCACCGACCCTGAGTTGGAGGCACGCCTCGTAGCATTCCGCAAGGCTCAAACCGAGAAGGTATTGGAGGCAGAGTTGTAAAATTCGCAAACAAAAGAATACAAACTAACAATATGAAGAATTACCGTATTTTTGTTGAGAAATACCCACGTTTTCAGGTCGAGGCAGAGACTCTGCGCAAAGAGCTGAACAACAACTTGGGTCTTAACATGCAGTCATTGCGTCTGTTGAACGTATATGATTTGTTCGGCTTCTCGGAGGAGCTCTTAGAGAAGAGCCGCTACGCCGTATTCGGCGAGGTGGTGACCGACTGCGTTAGCGACGAGTGCCCACTCGAAGGCAAGAAATATCTCGCCGTGGAGTACTTACCAGGTCAGTTTGACCAGCGTGCCAGCTCGGCTGTGGACTGCGTTCGCTTGATTGAGCCAACAGCGCAGGTAAAGATTAAGTCATCGAAGCTCTTGATTTTCGACGACGCCCTCACCGCTGAGGAGGCTGCCAAGATTGAGCGTTACTACATCAACGCCGTGGAGTCACGCCGCAAGGATTTGAGCGTGCTCTCTGATATGGAGAACGCCGAGGTGAAACCAGTGCCTGTGTTGCACGGACTCACAGCATTGAAGCCTGAGGAGTTAGCTCCTTTCTGCAAGGAGTATGGTTTGGCGATGAACGCCGACGACCTTCAGGAGGTTGTGAACTACTACAAGGAGGAGGGTCGCGACCCATCGGAGACCGAGTTGCGTATCCTCGACACATATTGGAGCGACCACTGCCGCCACACCACCTTCACCACCGAGATTGAGGAGATTACCATCGACGAGTCGTTCCTCTCGGCAGAGCTTGACGCTACGTTGGAGGAGGTTAGCGCTATGCGCAAAGAGCTTGGTCGAGAGAACAAGAGCCTCTGCTTGATGGAGCTCGCAACGTTGGGCGCACGCTACCTCAAGAAGACCGGCGTGTTGGACAACTTGGAGCAGTCGGAGGAGAACAACGCTTGCTCAATCTACGTGAATGTTGATGTTGATGGCATAGAAGAGAAGTGGCTCTTGCAGTTCAAGAACGAGACTCACAACCACCCAACCGAGATTGAGCCATTCGGTGGCGCATCGACATGTTTGGGCGGTGCTATCCGTGACCCATTGTCAGGTCGTAGCTACGTTTATCAGGCTATGCGTGTGACAGGTGCGGGTAATATCTACACACCGGTAGCAGAGACTATGGAGGGTAAGTTGCCACAGCGCATCATCACCACAAAGGCTGCTGCGGGTTACTCAAGCTACGGTAACCAGATTGGTCTTGCTACAACCCACGTTCGCGAGATTTACCACCCTGACTACGTTGCAAAGCGTTTGGAGGTAGGTGCCGTAGTAGGTGCCGTGAAGGCTGAGAACGTACGCCGCGAGTCACCAGCTCCGGGCGATGTAATCCTCATGTTGGGAGGTCGCACAGGACGTGATGGTATCGGTGGTGCTACGGGCTCATCGAAGGAGCACAACGTGAAGTCTATCGAGGAGTGCTCATCAGAGGTACAGAAGGGTAACGCACCCGAGGAGCGTAAGTTGGAGCGTCTGTTCCGTCGCCCTGAGGTTACCAAGCTCATCAAGAAGTCAAATGACTTTGGTGCCGGAGGTGTCAGCGTAGCTATCGGCGAGTTGGCTGATGGTTTGGACATCTACCTCGACCGAGTACCAACAAAATATAGCGGTTTGAACTCTACCGAGCTTGCCATCAGCGAGTCGCAGGAGCGTATGTCGGTAGTTATCGAGCCAAAGGACGTTGATGCCTTCATTCAGTACTGCCACGAGGAGTCTATTGAGGTTACTCACGTAGCAAACGTGACCGACACCAACCGCCTAAAGATGTTCTATGGCGGCGAGATGATCGTGAACTTGAAGCGTGAGTTCATCGACTCGGCAGGTGCAAAGCACTACACCAAGATTCGTATTGCCGAGGTTGAGGAGCGTGACCCATTTGTTCGCGAGGTTGAGGGCTCAACACTCAAGGAGAAGGTCGAGGCAAACTTGCAGGACGACAACGTGGTGTCGCAGCGCGGCATGATTGAGATGTTCGACTCAACAATCGGAGCATCGACAGTGCTCATGCCATTTGGTGGTAAGACACAGAACACAGAGACACAGGTATCAGTTCAGAAGCTGCCTGTGGGCACAGCATACACCAACACTGCCAGCATCATGGCATTTGGTTACAACCCATTCATCACCTCGTGGAGCCCATACCACGGTGCAGCTTATGCCGTAGTGGAGGCTGCCGCTAAGGTTGTGGCTGCGGGTGCACGTTACGACAAGATGCGCTGGTCATATCAGGAGTACTTCGAGCGCATGACTACCGACTCTTCATGGGGTAAGCCATTGGCAGCATTGCTCGGCGCACTGAAGATGCAGGTCGAGATGGGCTGGCCATCAATCGGCGGTAAGGACTCAATGAGCGGTACATTCCAAGACATCAACGTACCACCAATGCTCATGGCATTCGGTATCACTACTGTTGATGCACGCACTGTAATCAGCCCTGAGCTGAAGAAGGCAGGCAACAAATTGTACCTCATCAAGCATACTCCACTTGCAAACTATATGCCTGACACCGAGTGCTTGAAAGCAAACTTCGACTTCGTATCGACATGCATCGAGGACGGTGTTGTCGTGTCGGGTTATGCCGTAGGCTTCGGAGGCGTTCAGGAGGCTATCTCTAAGATGTCATTTGGTAATAAGGTGGGTGCTAAGGTTGAGATGGACGAGCAGGCACTCTTCAACTACTCTTACGGTTCTATCGTTGTAGAGTCAAACGAGGAGTTGGACTTCCCTGCAGCCGAGCTTATCGGAGAGACTATCGAGGGCGAGGCAGTTATCTTCAACGGCGTAGAGTTCTCAATCGACGCATTGCAGAAGATTAACGCCGACAAGTTCTGTCAGATTTATCCTGACCGTGGCATCGAGGGCGGCTCTACACGCAAGAGCGAGCCTGAGAAGAAGGAGGTTAAGTATGAGGGTGAGGCTATCTCTCAGCCTGTTGCTTACTTCCCTGTATTTGCAGGCACTAACTGCGACTACGACACCAGCAAGGCATTTGAGCGTGCAGGCGCAAAGATTACCACAAGCGTATTCTGCGACCTCACAGCCGAGGATATCTTTGCTTCAATCGAGAAGATGAAGAAGCACATCGACGAGTGTAACATCTTCGTGTTGAGTGGTGGTTTCTCAGCAGGTGACGAGCCAGACGGTAGCGGTAAGTTTATCGCCAATGTATTGAACAACAAGGTCATCACCGACGCTATCCACGCTTTATTGGACCGCGGAGGTTTGATTTTGGGTATCTGCAACGGTTTCCAGGCATTGGTTAAGTCGGGTCTGTTGCCTTACGGCAGATTGGGTCAGGTAGTGAAGGAGTCACCAACACTATTCCGCAACGACATCAACCGCCACATCTCTCAGATTGTGACTACGCGCGTAGCTACAACTAACTCTCCATGGCTTTCGGGCTTTACATTGGGTGAAGAGCACGCTATCGCAGTGAGCCACGGCGAGGGTAAGTTCGTTGTAAGCGACGAGATGGCTGAGGAGTTATTCGCAAATGGTCAGATAGCATTCCAGTATGTGGATCCACAGGGCGAGGCTACACTCTGCGCACCATACAACCCTAACGGTTCAAGCTACGGTATCGAGGGTATCATCAGCAAGAACGGTCAGATTTTGGGTAAGATGGGTCACACCGAGCGTTACGAGGAGAACCTCTTCAAGAACATTCATGGTAACAAGCAACAGAGCATCTTTGCGAATGCAGTAAACTACTTTAAGAAACAATAATAAATAAGTATAATAGGTAAGTATGGCTAAAAGTTATGAAAATGCGGGTGTGAACCTCGAGGCAGGTTACGAGGTAGTTCGCAGAATTAAGTCACACGTAAAATCAACCTCACGCTTGGGCGTGATGGGTAACATCGGCGCCTTCGGAGGTATGTTCGACTTGGCAGCCTTGAACATCAAGGAGCCAGTGTTGGTTAGCGGTACCGATGGCGTAGGTACAAAGCTCAAGTTGGCGTTCGAGATGGACAAGCACGACACTATCGGTATCGACGCCGTAGCTATGTGCGTAAACGATGTGTTGGCACAGGGTGCTGAGCCACTCTTCTTCTTGGACTATGTGGCTGTGGGTCACAACGAGCCAGCGAAGATTGAGGCTATCGTAGCATCAGTAGCAGAGGGTTGCCGTCAGGCTGGTTGCGCCTTGATTGGTGGCGAGACTGCCGAGATGCCGGGCATGTACGGTGGCGGCGAGTACGACATCGCAGGTTTCACTTGCGGCGTTGTGGAGCGTGCGAAGCTCATCGACGGCACAAAGGTTAAGGTAGGAGATGTGTTGATTGGTATCGCATCAAGCGGTGTTCACTCAAACGGTTTCTCACTTGTTCGTAAGATCGTATCTGACAATGCATTTGATCTTCACCAGCCACACGCTGACCTCGGCGAGAAGCCACTCGGCGAGGTGTTGCTCACTCCTACACGCATCTACGTTAAGCAGGTGTTGGAGGTAATCCGTCAGTGCGACGTTCACGGTATCAGCCACATCACAGGTGGTGGTTTCGACGAGAACATTCCACGTATCCTCTCTGAGGGTCAAGGTGTTGAGGTTACCGAGGGTAGCTGGGAGATTTTGCCTGTATTCCGTTTCTTGGAGAAGTGGGGTGGCGTTGCTCACCGCGAGATGTTTAACATCTTCAACATGGGTATCGGTATGGTCATCGCACTCGACCCAGCGGAGGCAGAGAAGGCTATCGAGATTCTCTCTGCACACGGTGAGAAGGCATCAGTTATCGGTCGCATCGTTGAGGGCGAGGGCGTAACTATTAAGTAAAGTGAATAGGCCAAAACTCAAGATTTCCGTCTTCGCCAGCGGTTTAGGCTCCAACTTCGAGGCAATCGCCAAGGCGTGCCAGAGTGGGGAGCTTGAGGCCGAGGTGGTGTTGATGGTGTGCGATAAGCCCACGGCGAGGGTCAATACTCTCGCAGATGAGCTGGGCGTGGAGCGATTGACATTCAGCGCAAAGGATTATGCCTCAAAAGCAGAATACGAAGCAAAGATTGTTGAGCGTTGCAAGGCTTTGGGCGTAGAACTCATCTGCCTGGCGGGATATATGCGTCTGGTGGGTGAGACTCTGATGGAAGCCTATGAGGGCAGGATGATAAATATCCACCCCTCGCTGCTGCCCTCGTTTGCTGGCAAGGATGCCGTCGAGCGAGCTATGGAGTGGGGCGTGAAGGTCTATGGAGCAACCATCCACTATGTGGACTCCACCCTTGACGGAGGTAAAATCATCGCACAGCGAGCCATCCCTTACGAGGGCGACTCAATCGACGAGCTGATGGCTATTATACACCCCTTGGAACACCAATTATATATTGACACAATCAAGAAACTAATAAAACAAACGAAATAGAAATGAGAGCATTAGTATCAGTCAGCGACAAGACAGGCGTTGTGGAGTTTGCACAGCAGCTTCGTTCTTTGGGCTGGGAGATTATCGCCACAGGCGGTACAATGAAGCTTCTGCGTGATAGTGGCGTAGAGGTAATCAACATCAGCGACGTAACAGGTTTCCCTGAGATTTGTGACGGTCGAGTAAAGACTCTGCACCCAAAGGTGCACGGTGGTCTGCTGGCACGTCGTGACGACGAGAGCCACTTGGCAGCCCTGAAGGAGAACAACATCGAGTTCATCGATATGGTCTGCGTAAACCTCTACCCATTCCGTCAGACTATCGCAAAGCCTGATGTTACGATGGAGGATGCAATCGAGAATATCGACATCGGTGGCCCATCAATGTTGCGTTCAGCTGCGAAGAACTACAAGGATGTAACCGT
>JAFPAD010000124.1 GCA_017424405.1 Alistipes sp. | reverse complement strand
TTATATTATCTTCACATCTTGAAATTAACCAACAATCATTATGAGTTCCAACCCCAAAAGAGAACCTAACTCAGTGTTCACCACTATTAAGGAGTACGTGATTATGACCATCGGAATGAGTCTATATTCATTCGGTTGGATAGGCTGTGTGCTTCCCGCGAAAAGCACAAGTGGAGCGGCATCAGGTCTTGCCATCGTCATATGCACCGCATTAGAAAACTATATGGGTTGGGAGATTAAGATTGGTACTATCGTGATGTTAATCAACGTCATACTCCTCCTGATTGCTGGATTTGTTTTGGGGTGGAATTTTGGTATTAAGACCATCTATTGCATATTTGTGCTATCCATGTCAATGAACTGTTGGCAAGATATATTACCTGCTGAAGACTTTCTGCACATCGACCGTTTCTTGTCGATGGTTGTCGGAGGTGTAATCACCGGATTTGGTGTTGCAATGGCTATCATGCAAGGAGGCTCTGCGGGAGGTACCGACATTTTGGCGATGATTATCAACAAGTTTCGTGCAATCAGCTACGGTCGTATAATATTCATCATTGATTTGCTGATTATTGCCTCGTCGCTATTTGTCGGCTTTACCATTGATGCTGCTATATATGGCTACATCATGACTCTCGTCTTTGGTTATACCGTCGATATGGTTTTGGCGGGTAAAAAACAGTCAAATCAACTATTCATCATATCGCCGAAGTATGAAGAGATTACTCGTGCCCTGAACATGGAATTGGGGCGTGGTGCAACTCTCATCGACTCGGAAGGCGGCTACACCCACAACCGTTCAAAGATAGTGATGGTAGTATGTAGCAACCGCGAAACTCCAACTATCCTAAAATTCATAAAGGATATCGACCCCGATGCTTTCATGACTGTGGGTTCTGTTATGGGCGTCTATGGAAAAGGCTTCCAACCAATCAAGTTCTAAGTTCATGGCAAACGTAAACATAACTCGTCTTACCTCATCTAATGAATCAGCAGCCGCAGCAATATCGTTGTTGCTCAAGCAACTATCACCCTCATGCACCCCTATAACCGAGCAGCAGCTCGCCTTGATGGTTGATAATTCAGCAACGGCAATATTTTTATTACAAGCCCACAACAGCATAATCGGCATGCTGACCGTAGGTAATTACTTCTCGCCCACAGGTCGCAAAGCGTGGATTGAAGATGTTGTAGTCGATAGCTCGATGCGCGGCAAAGGTTACGGAGCAATGCTTATCAATCATGCCATTGACTATGTTCGCACACTTGCGCCATGTACTCTTATGCTCACATCTAACCCCTCACGCATAGCAGCAAACGAGCTCTACCGCACACGTGGATTCGAGCAAAAAATCACCAATGTGTACCGCATGCAGTTGTAGCAGTCGTCACTTCACCCGCAACTCACACTCCTTACAGGTCGTTTAACCTCGCGATTTTGGCGTTTCACCAACAATAGTCTTTCTCATTACACTTTATTATATATTTTTGTGGCGGGAAAATAAAACACACAAAATATGAGAAAGATTGTAGTATCATTCATCTTTATGCTGGTGGCAATCTCTGCCATGGCTCAATCGAAAGTTTCCGTGAGTGGAATCATTACTTGCGTCGAGAATGGCGTCAAGGATGGTGTCGTAGGTGCTCAGGTGGAGTTGATGTCGCTTCGTGACACGCTGGACAAGAAATACACCTTAACAGCTATCCGAGGTGCCTACCAATTCAAGCAAGTGGCAGCGGGCAAGTATCGCATGATAGCATCATCACTTGGCTACAAAGCCGACACGCTGGAGATTACCGTGGAGCGTGGCAAGAACCTCGAAGTTCCAGAGTGGGAGGTTGAGATGGAACGTCATAGTATCGACGAAGTAAACGTGGTAACGAAAGCCGTAAGAACATCAATCAATGGCGATACCATTTCATATAATGCCGCAGCATTTAAGGTGCTGCCCGATGCCGATGCCGACGAATTGTTGTCAAAACTCCCTGGTCTGAAGGTTGATGGAGGTACTATCACCACACAGGGTGAGACCGTACAGAAGATTTTGGTCGATGGACGTGAGTTCTTCGGCAGCGACGTCTCTACAGCCATCAAGACAATCCCTGCCGACCAGATTAAGTCGGTGGAGGTGTTCGACAAGCTCAGCGACGAGGCAGAGTTCTCAGGCATTGACGATGGCAACAGCTACAAAGCTATCAACCTTGTAACAAAAATTAAGACTGCTATATTTGGTAAGTTCAATGCCATGTATGGCTTCGAACCTAAGACTCATGACAAGACCCAGCACTACGGTTCGGTGGACGGCAACGTGAGCTTCTTCCGTAAGGTTTCAAAAACTACCCTGCGTTTCCGAGCCAACAACATGAACGGCAACTCCGACTCAAAGATGGGCATGGGTGGTATAAACTACATCGCGCAGTGGGGTGAAAATGACAAGGTTAAACTGGAAGGTAGTTACACATTCAACGCCAACAACAACAAACATTGGAGCTGGAGTGACCGCGATTACTTCCTCTCAGACGATGAGATTGCATCTGGCAGAGATGATATTTACCAACGTCAAATCTCGAATAACAATAGTCGAGGTAGAGGCAACAGCCACTCTTTCAACACACGTTTCGAGTGGAAGATTAGCGAGCGTCAGCGCCTGATGATACGTGCCAATATATCGACAAGCGATAACCACAACAACGGCACAAATGCCAACCAATATTTCCCATTAAATAGTGACGACAACATTACGCTTGAAAGCTGGAACTTGGGCGAGAGCGACAACATCAGCACAGGTGTGAATGGTCACTACATGGTACGCATTGGCGAGAAGGCCGGTCGCACGTTCCAAGTAAACTTTGGCGCTAACTACAACACAAGTGGCTCTCATAGCGAGAACTATTCTGAGAAGAGCGTAAAAGAAGACCCTATCCAGCAGCGTGCAAACTCAGACAACTATGGCTATAGCCTCAACGGTGGTTTGACATACGCCGAGCCTCTCGGCACACACGCACAGGTGACTATGGGTTACAACGTGAACTACAACGAGTCAGATGCCGACCGCTTAACACATATGTTTGACTTCGTAAACAACGTATATGCAACAGATATCGACCCAGAGTACTCAAACAGCCACAACACCTCGTATCTCACTCAGCGTGTAGGTCCCGGTTTCCGTTATGGCAACGAGGGTACATCGGTATCGGGTCGTTTGAACTATCAGCATGTAACGATGAACAGCGAGAGAATCTATCCTTCTGCGTTTACATTGCCTGAGACGACGTTCGAGAACTTCACCTACTCGCTCATGGCGCGTATCAAGCTCAACATGGAGAACCGCTTGATGGTGCGTGTAAATTCGGCTACATCAAACCCATCGGTTAATCAGTTGCAGGACGTTGTGGATATCTCGAATGTGAACCACATCTCGGCAGGTAATCCAAACCTGAAGCCATCGTACTCACACCGTGCAAACCTCAACTACAACTATTCGGGTATTGAGAACGGCGTGACATTCTCAATCGGCTTAAACGGAGCAACCGAGCAGAATACTATCACCAGCGCAGTAATACGTAATAGCCCAGGATACGAGATTTACAACTCTGATGGCGAGTACCTCACATCGCTCTCTCCTACGGGTCAGTTCTCAAAGCCTGTAAACACCGATGGTAAGTGGAATTACGGCGGACATATCGGCGTAGGCTTCCCTATCACATGGATTGGCTGTAACATCAACATCGATGCTAACGGCGGTATCAACCAGTCGCCATCACTCATCGGACGATGGAATGGCAACGAGGTAGATTGGCAGACCAACTACTCGAAGCGTCGCACAGCAGGTGCTGGTATATCGATTGGCTCAAACTTCAGCGACTACATCGACTTCCGCTTTGCCTACAACCCATCATATAGCAACGTAGCAAACACCACTTCGCCCGAGAGCAACCGCGAGGAGCTCAACCACAACATCAGCGGTAACGTACGTGTGGTATTCGGATTCGGCTTGACACTCAGCGCCAACGGTCACTACGCAAAGACTCAGGGCTTGAACGCTTTGGCAAGCCAGCTCGAGCATGAGAACTTGATTTGCAACTTCGGTATCGGTATGAAGATATTTAAGAAGATGGGTGAGGTACAGCTTGTGGCAAACGACGTATTTAACCGCAACGACGGCTTCAACCGCTCATGGAATACTCAGTATATGCAGACCTCGATGGGTAGCGTTATTGGTCGTTACTTCGGTATCAAGTTCACTTACAACTTGCGTCGCAACACAGGTGCAGGTCAGAGCAGCCAACGTGGCGGCTTCGACCCATCGATGATGCCTCCGGGAGGTATGCCTGGTGGCGGAATGGGTGGTCCTGGTGGTGGTATGGGAGGTCCCGGTGGCGGTGGCTTCGGCGGCGGTCGCGGAGGTTTCTAAGCCATTAATTTCATAGTAAAGGCTGTCCTTTCGGACAGCCTTTACTATTGATATCAAATATTCATCACTATTTTTTGTCAATCTCATTCAGGGCATAGGCATAAGCTCCGAGTGAGATGGCTGTGCTGGCACCAATCTTTGAAATCATAACACCAATACGCTTCTGTGGGTCGTAAGTCACCACCTTATCGGTACCATACACCTTCAAGTCGCGTGATGCACCGCGTGCAAAAGCCTCAAACTCCTGTTCATTGTCCAAGTTATAGACCTTCATCTGAACACGGTCGAACTCATCGCCTGAAATTGAGCGCATCTGACCACGCATCTCCTCAAGCAATGCTGGCATGATATATTTCGATGCAGCAGTGATACCTCCACCAATAACAATCAAACCGTCAATCAACGTTACAGCTGTAGCCATAGCATCACCAGCAACCTCGCCCATAGTGGCAAAAGCCTTCTTGGCGGCCTCTTGGTCGCCATCGCGCTTACCCTCGGCAATATCGTAGATATCCTTTGGCTCAAGTGTTGGGTCGTCAATACCCGATGCCTCCTTATAAACTCGCTTCACAGCGCGCACTGCAACGCCATCTTCAACCATAACATTAGGCATATGCTTATGGCGCAAACAGAAGGTCTCGATACATGAGTTATCACCCGTATGCAACTCTCCATCTGTCACAAAGCCCATACCGAAACCCGTACCGAAGGTATAGCCCAACAACGTCTTATAACGCTTGGCGCTACCCATTGCCTCCAATCTCTCATTAACGGCTGGCAATGCACCCGCCAATGCCTCACCATAGGCATAGAGGTCGGCATCGTTATTAATATATACAGGGATTCCAAACTTCTCCTCAAGGAATGGACCCAATGCTACACCATCACGGAACGATGGGAAGTTAGGCATATAGAAACCGCCCACAATACCATTGGCATAATCTGCTGGACCAGGGAAAGCGAAACTTATCGCCACAGGTTTGCAGTCAAGTTTGGCGATAACCTCTTCGAAACCTGCAACAAGAGTCTGCATGCACAAATCCAAATCTTGCGCATTTGCAGGTTTTGTAATGGGGTCAATAATAAATTTATTGGCACGCATTGCGCCAAAGACGAAATTTGTACCGCCAGCGTCAAGCGTAATAACGGTACGATTATCATTTCTATACATTAGGAATATAATTTTAGGTTCATAATCTTCTCAAAGATAGTGATTTTATGCAGAAAAACAGTATATTGTGCCATTTTTATAGTCAAAAAATACTACAACCACATCATCACTCCCATGCATATCAGAAAGCCTCCGACAAATCCCATCAAGAGCTGGCGGCTGCGGTTGCGTCCCATGTACAACCTCGCAGAAGCGAGTACTCCCGATAATAATATTGCCACCAGCAAAGCCCAAAATAGGGATAGCTCGCCCAGAATATTCAGAATAACAAAAATCGACACGGCAGCGCCCATAGCTGTCAGGTGCAAGCTAATGCGCGAGAAAGGAATTGTAGCCAAGCAGAAAAGCTCGCACAGCACCCCCGCCACAGCGATCTTGCGAAACAGAACAAGAGATGAGGCTCGCATCATTGTCATGGCACACAACATATAGCACACCGCACCAATAATAAGGGCGATGACGATGAAATGCTTTTTCGACAGACGCTTACCACGCTTGCGTTGCAGATGTTTCAAAAAGCCCAAAGAGAGTCCAGGTAACACCATTGCATAGAGTGCTACATTCCACAACAGATAGAATTTTATACGAAGTGGATAGTAAGAGTGTACGGTATCGGCAAACAACAATATCACCATCACATAGATGGGGATTACAAATGGGTGCATAGCCCATGATAATATTTTTGCCACTCTGTTCATCATCACTAAATCTGCTTTCTCAATCGTGCTACGGGAATATCAAGCATCTCACGATACTTTGCCACTGTTCGACGGGCGATGCAATAGCCCTTGCTGTTGAGGATATTCATGAGGGTTTCATCGGTCAAAGGGTGACGCTTATCCTCATCGTCGATACACGTTTGAAGTATATTCTTTATCTCGTAGCTTGACACAATCTCACCGCTCTCGGTCTGCATAGCCTCCGAGAAGAGCGACTTGAGCAAAATTATTCCGAAATGCGTCTGTGCATATTTACTATTCACCACTCTCGAGATGGTCGATACGTCCAAGCCCGCACGGTCAGCTATATCCTTGAGAATCATCGGACGCAACTTACTCTTATCGCCATCTTTGAAATACTCCTGCTGAAACGAGAGAATCTCCTGCATAGTACGCATCAAGGTATCGTGTCGTTGCTTAATTGCCGATATAAACCATTTGGCCGAGTCGATTTTACTCTTCACAAACTGCACAGCCTCCTTATCCTTCTCCGAGATATGACCATCAGAAGAGACCATATCGCGCATCATATCCACATAACGTCGATTAACCTTAATCTCAGGGATATTATACGAGGTCAATGATAATTCAAACTTTCCGTCGTGATAATCCACAACAAAGTCGGGAATGATATATGGCGAGGCATCGAACTGCCCATCGGAATACAAGTTTCCCGGCTTGGGCGATAGGTGCTTTATCTCGTCAATTGCATCACGAAAATCGTCTTCGCTAACGCCAAGACGCGCCATAAGTTTTTCATAATGCTTTTTTACAAACTCCTCGAAATATGACGACAATATCTTCAGTGCCAAGCGTTTCGCTGGGGTGTCGATGCGGCGCTGCTGCATCTGCAAGAGCAAGCACTCCTGCAAATTACGAGCTCCAATGCCCGCAGGCTCCAACTGGTGTATTACCATGAGTAATCTCTCCAGCTCCTCGATGCTAATCTCTATACCAAGTGAAAAGGCTATATCGTCAGATATGGACTCCATATCGCGACGCAGATAACCATCTTCGTCGATACTGCCAATCAAAAATTCAGCCACCTGACGCTCCGTATCCTTTAGATTACGATATCCAAGTTGTTCGGTCAGATACTCCTGCATCGAGCGACCTTCCGTCAGGGTTACATTACGCGGTTTATCATCTTTTGAGAAGTTATTGACGTGCGACTTGTAATTCGCGCCCTCGTCTTCACGCAGATAATCTTCAACCGATATCTGCTCTCCATCTTCATCTTTCAACTCCTCCTCTTCGAGTACTATATTATCCTCTATCTCCTGCTTGATACGTTGCTCAAGTTGCAATGTCGGCAACTCCAACAGCTTTATCATCTGTATCTGCTGAGGAGATAGAGTTTGTAGTTGTTTCTGAATCTGACGTTGTGAAATAGCCATTATTTTACATTTTAAGTTCCACTTCGACAGGTTCCTTCCGCGAAAGTTTGTAGTAATAGTTATCGCACAGATGCTTTGGCAGCTGCTACGATTGCCTTAGCCCAATTCTTACCAAGTTTCTTTGCTCCAGCCTCATTGGGGTGAAGATAGAACGTGCCAGCATTGCCAGCCTCGGCAAACATATACTTCTTATACTCGAGCTTGAACAGGTCATAGCTGTCGCAATCGCCCAAGTAGATGTCATTATGCTCGTTAGCAAGCTCAGACAATACGTTCACATATTCAGTCGCGCGGTTAAGACCCGCTACCAAATAACGTGCGCCATTATATGTGTTGGGGCTATACCATATAGGACGATGTAGCACGAAGATAGCATCTGGACACAACTCACGCAAGCGTGCGATGATGGTTAGCAGATTTTTCTTGTAATCCTCATTGCTAACGGGAGCACCTGTTGGACCTGTCGATGCCGAATCATTGGTGCCAAGCATAAATGAAAAGACATACTTCATCGCAGCAGACTCTTTGGTACCTTGCTCTTTGAGTGAAGCAATATTCTTCTCAACACGCTTAAAATCGCGATTCATCGAGGGTAAGAAATCTACCGTCGTTGCACCCGAACGACCACAATTAGCTTGGTTAGCAACATACAACTTATTCATTAGCGCTGCTGTTGACAACACCGCAGGTGACGTCTCCTTAGGGTCTTCATGCAAAGCTCCGTAGGTGATGCTGTCACCGATGTATATGATGTTGTATCGAACCTCCTCCTTTGCTCGTTCCTTTGCCAGAACGCCAAGACTACCAACAAAACATACGGTCAGAACAAGTAATACAAGTCTCTTCATAGCCCTTCTCACAAATTAAGGTTTATTGATTAAAACTCTGCGTTATTTGGTGTACGTGGGAATGGGATAACGTCACGGATGTTTGTCATACCTGTCACAAACAACAACAGACGCTCAAAGCCCAAACCGAAGCCTGAGTGAGGTGCTGAGCCCCAACGGCGTGTGTCAAGATACCACCAAAGCTCCTTCTCGCTCATCTGGAGCTCCTGCACACGTGCAGAAAGTTTGCCATAGTCAGCCTCACGCTCCGAACCACCGATAATCTCGCCGATTTTTGGGAACAACACGTCCATCGCACGTACGGTCTTGCCGTCCTCGTTCTGCTTCATGTAGAATGCCTTAATCTCCTTTGGATAGTTGATAAGGATTACAGGACGCTTGAAGTGCTCCTCTACGAGGTAACGCTCATGCTCTGACTGAAGGTCGCAGCCCCAATCGCATGGGAACTCGAACTTCTTGCCTGAAGCCTTCAAAATGTTGATACCCTCGGTATAATCCAAACGCACGAAGTCGTTCTTCAAAACAAACTCCAAGCGCTCGATAAGCTCGTTATCCCACATCTTGTTCATGAACTCGATATCCTCGCGGCAGTTCTCCAAAGCGTAGTTGATAAGATACTTAAGGAAGTCCTCTGCCAACTCCATGTTATCCTCCAACTCGTAGAATGCCATCTCTGGCTCAATCATCCAGAACTCTGACAAGTGACGTGGAGTATTTGAGTTCTCGGCACGGAATGTAGGACCGAAAGTATAAATCTGACCCAATGCCAAAGCTCCAAGCTCACCCTCAAGCTGACCTGACACTGTGAGGTTGCAAGGCTTGCCGTAGAAGTCCTGTGAGTAATCTACTGCGCCGTCCTCAGTGCGAGGAGGGTTAGCGATGTCGAGTGTAGTTACGTTAAACATAGCACCAGCACCCTCGCAGTCAGAGCCTGTGATAAGTGGAGTGTGCCAATAGTAGAAGCCGTGATCGTTGAAATACTTATGAATAGCATAAGCCATAGCATGACGAATACGGAAAATAGCACCAAATGTGTTTGTACGAGGACGAAGGTATGCGATGTCACGCAAGAACTCCAACGAGTGACCCTTCTTCTGCAATGGGTAGCTATCAGGATCAGCTGTACCATACACCTCGATGCTTGCAGCCTGAACCTCAACACCCTGACCCGATCCTAAAGACTCAACGAGCTTACCATCAACACGGATACAAGAACCTGTTGTGATAGCCTTCAACTTCTCCTCCTCGAATGATGCCAAATCAACAACGATTTGTATATTTGCCACGCATGAACCATCGTTCAATGCGATGAATGCTACGTTTTTGTTACCACGCTTTGTACGTACCCAACCCTTTACGGTGATATCGCAATCTTTTTCGCCAGATTTCAGGATATCTGCAATTCTCTGATTCTTCATGATTTCTATATTTTTTAATTATTTAGCAATACTCATCGGCGCATAAATCAACGCCTATCAATCCACAAAGATAGTTAATTATTTGATATTAATCAAAAAAAAAGTACCTTTGCAATTGATACTACGTATTGACAGAGGTTTAATAAGTTTAAAAGAACAATATTTACTCCGATATGAAGAGGTTTTTTCTTATAGGCATAGCCCTTTTTTCGATATGCGCCACATTTGCTCAGTCGTCCCGCATTTTCCGCAGCGAGTTTGTCACCTATGACAAACGCGAGGACGCAACATCTGATAAACGTGATGAAACAAACGGATATGAAGTTTTCAAGCCCGAGCGTATCGCTATCGCCGGTGGCGAGATACGTTTCTTACAGAAAATTTATATCGACGCAACTCGCAATGACTACAACACATTCTTCCATTTGGAGAATGTAGGCATGGCATACACGCTATTTGTAAACAACACCCCCATCGCAGAGGTCGAGGATCCATACACTCCAGCCGATTTCATGCTATCGAAGCACCTACGTCAGGGTGTCAATGAGATTATGCTTGGCGTACGTCAGAGCAAAACTCCTCAGTTGCAAGAAAACATATTCCAGCCCGGTTTCGAGCAGTTTGAGAATAGTTATTTCTTCATGCAGCGTCGTTTGGCTGTACGTGATTTCGAGATTATACTCGAACCCGACACAACACGCCAGTATGCTAAATTAAAATTGGACGTAATCATAGCTAACGACTTCAATTACAAGGAGACCATTCAGGTAGGATTCGACATCTACGACCCTAAGGGAAAGCTCAAAGAGTATAGCGTAAACGAACTTGAGATTGAGGGTCGTTCGCAAGACACCTTGCGTTTTAATCCCGACATCTACCACTCTTACAATTTCAAGTGGGGTGATGGTAAAACTCCGCTATATGATGTAATGCTCTACATCAAGCGAAACGGCATGCTTTGGGAGTATATACCTCTTAAAGTTGGTTTTGGCAAGACGGTATTCCACAACGGTAAGTTCTACCGTTTCGATGACATACTCCATCTACAAACAAAGGATCACTTCAATGCGTCGGAGGATCGCAAGAAAACCTACGTAGCCATTGAGCAGGCTAAGCTCCGAGGCTACAACACCCTTTGCCCCGATTATCCTCAGCCAAAGTGGTTCTACGACATGTGCGACAAGGCTGGCATGTTTGTCATCGACTGCGCCAACATCAACTCCCCCACCAACAACACCAACCGAGGCGTGGGAGGCACCCCCGCCAACGACCCTAAGCTGGTCAAGGAGTACTTGGAGCGTGTGAAGGCGATGTACTATCGTTCTCGCAACCACTCATGTATCATAGCATTCAAGTTGGCTGGAGCAGGCTCAGGCAACGGCTACAATCTATACAAGGCTTACGAGTGGTTAAAATCTGTCGAGAAGCAGCGCCCCGTGATTTACGAGAGCACCGACGGCGAGTGGAACACCGATATTGAATAATTGACCCACGAACATGAATATCGAACTTATTGTTGTAGGTAAGACCGACTGCAAAGAGGTGGAGACTCTAGTGGAGATGTATGCAAAGCGAATAAATCGCTACTGCAAATTCTCAACCACAACCATTGCCGACATTCGCAACACCCGCAACATGGCACCTGCTCGTCAAAAACAACTCGAGGGCGAGGCGATACTTCGCTTGGTGAGCGAGGGTGATTTCCTCGCATTGATGGACGAACGAGGAGCGCAATACAGCTCGATTGAGTATGCCGACTGGTTGCAAAAACGCATGCTCAGTGGCGTAAAACGATTGTTGTTGGTAATTGGCGGACCCTATGGTTTTTCAGACGAGGTATATAAGCGTGCCAACGGCAAGATATCACTTTCGCTCATGACATTCTCACACCAGATTGTGCGAGCCATCTTTGCCGAACAACTATACAGGGCATTTACAATTCTGCACAACGAACCCTATCATCATGAATAAAAAAAGAGCTGCGAACATCGTTCACAGCTCTTTTTCTTACATCTTATAGAACTCCTCCCAACCCTTACGTGGCGGATTACCCACGAGCAGGGCGTTGGCGAATGGATTATCAACAATAATCTTCTTCTCTCGGTCGAAGACAATCTTCTGATTAAGACGCTGCACCATCACACCCAAGCAGAACATCTGGCACAAAGGACCAAACACCTCGAACGGCGAACGAGCCTTCTCCTCGCCCATACAAGCCAAAAGGAAGTTCTCGTAGTGGTTTGATGGGCTCTTTGGCACTTCAGGCAACTTACTCTTCATAGCCTCAGCCTTCTCTTTTGGAATAATCTCAAGCGTCGAGCCGTGTGAGCCACCCTTGAATATCAAATCCTTAGAGTAGATAATCTTTCCTGGATTGAGAGCCACAGAGTGCGCCGATGCCTTCTGACCGTTGATTGTCGGAACATCGCTACCCATCTTCGACACGCCATATCCATCAGGCAACTGAGGATAGTTACCTATACCGTCGTACCATGTAATCTGCACGGGTGGCATCTCGCCTCGGCGTGGGAACTTAAAGCGCAACGTAGATGACATTGGGAAGAAGTAGTTATTCCAACCCTCCAACTTAATTGGCTCCACCTCGTAAGGCAGACCTAAGTCGAGGAACTCATGCACGGTGTCGAGAATGTGAGCACCCCAATCTCCGAGTGCGCCCATACCGAAATCGTACCAGCTACGCCAGTTGCCGGGGTGATACTTTGGACTAAACTCATGATATTGCTGTGTGGTGTGCCACAAATCCCAATCCATACCGTCGGGAATGCGTTCCTCCTGAGGATAACGACCTATATTTACGTCGTAGCCATGCCAACGACGTGCGTTATTCATGTGGGCATCGATAGCCGTCACGTCCTTGATTATACCCGCCTCCTTCCACGCCTTGAACTGGAAGTAATTAGCCTCGGAGTGACCCTGATTACCGCCCTGCGTTACGAGCTGTGGGTTGCGACGCGCTGCGTCAATCATCAGCTGACACTCGTAGAAAGTACGCGCCATAGGCTTCTCAACATAGACGTGCTTGCCCTGATTCAATGCCAGCATTACACACGCGAAGTGCGAGAAGTCGGGTGTTTCAACCACCACAGCCTCAAACTTCGAGCCCATTTCGTCGAACATCTTACGGAAGTCAGTATAGACCTTTGCTTCGGGGTGTGCCGCAATAGCCTCCTGACAACCAGACTGTTTTAAATCAACATCACACATAGCCACGATGTTTGCCAAACCCGTGCGTTCAAAATCCTTCATCACATCGCGTCCTCGGTTTGCCATGCCAATCCATGCAACATTGACCTTACCGAGTTTTGCAAAGCGCTCCTTCTTACTTTGCTGTGCTGCAAATAGCTCTGAGCCACTCGCTACGCCACCCATCATAATACCTGCTGCCGCAAGTCCCGAACGCTTCAAAAAGTCTCCTCTCGAAATTTTACTGCTCATAAGTTGTTTGGTTTTTGTTTATCAACTCCTAAAGATAGTTATTTTTTACAAAACAACGAACTATATCCCAAAATTTTGCAAAAAAAAGAGTCTCTAAGCATAGCTAACCTCTATCTTCATGATACGGACCCTTTATATGAAGGAATGATACATATTATTGATAATATCTATCACAACGCAGGAAATTGCAAATAAAATTATTCTAATCAAACATTCTGACCATAATTAACAAACGAAAAATTTTCTATTCAACCAATTATTTATTATATTTGCGCCGATAAAGGGTGCAGTTCGCAAGAGTTGCTCCGCTGAAAACGAAAGATATTCACTAATTCAATAAAAACAAAGCTATGATTTCTTACAAAGATCTTGGTCTTGTGAACACCCGTGAGATGTTCAAGAAGGCTATCGAGGGTGGCTACGCTATCCCAGCATTCAATTTCAACAACATGGAGCAGATGCAGGCTATCATCTCTGCTTGTGTTGAGTGCTCTTCACCTGTTATCCTTCAGGTTTCTTCTGGCGCACGTAACTACGCTAACCAGACACTTTTGCGCTACATGGCTCAGGGTGCTGTTGAGTTCGCTAAGGAGATGGGTAAGAACATTCCTATCGTTCTTCACCTTGACCACGGTAACTCATTCGAGCTCTGCAAGAGCTGTATCGACATGGGCTTCTCTTCTGTAATGATCGACGGTTCTCACCTCC
>JAFPAD010000123.1 GCA_017424405.1 Alistipes sp. | reverse complement strand
GTGTAGGTGAGGCTGGCTGACCGTGAGTGTGAGCCAACATAGGAACCTCCTCCCACTGCTCGGCAAGAGAGTAGATTTTATCCACCAACTCGTGCAAAGCTGGCAAATAGACATTTGTCAAAGCCTCCTCCAACAAGAGTGGAGTAGCTGTATTATTGATATCCTGCGATGTAAGACCGAAGTGAACAAACTCACGATAATCGTTCAGACCCAAAGCCTCGAGCTTCTCCTTCAAGAGGTACTCCACAGCCTTTACGTCGTGGTTGGTTACGCTCTCAATCTCCTTCACGTGCTGAGCGTCCTCCATGGTGAACTCGGTATAGAGTTTGCGCAACTCATCATAAGCCGACTTAGGCACTCCTGCCAACTGTGGCAATGGAAGCTCACACAGAGCGATAAAATACTCAACCTCAACTCGTACTCGGTAACGAATTAAGGCGTACTCTGAAAAATAATCCGACAACGAAGACGTTACTTTATTATAACGGCCATCGACTGGTGAGATAGATAAAAGTTGATGTGACATAACTAAAAATATTTATTTGGCTTCAAAATTAACACTTTTTATCCACACTCGGAAGATATACACCTTATTATTTACTATTTTTTTATTATTTTTGCAGGCGTGACACCTGTTTTGTAATTGATTTTAACATTATCGGGAGAAAACATAACGGAGGTGTGAGCCTCAATTTTGAATTAAAAACATGAATTGGATTTTTGCAATAATAGACGCCATTGTAGAGTGGATACGCCGCAACCCCCTCACCTTCATATTGTTGGTTATGTTGGCTGTATTTGTTCCTTCTGCATTTGGCGCCATACTCATAGCCATAGCAGTGGCAGCGTTGCTCCTATTGGCAATACCCATCTTCGGTATTTTGAAGCTGCGACGCATAAGTAAGAAAATGGAAGAGCAAGCTCACCAGCAAGGTTTCAGCGGACAAGGTTTCGGCGGACAAGGATTTGGCAGACAAGGCTTCACCCAGGAACGTCGCACACGCACCTCGAATGAGGGCGAAGTGAGAGTTTACTCTACCGACGAGGCTACCGAAAAACGTGTGAGCGACAAGGTGGGAGAGTATGTTGATTTTGAAGAAGTTAAAAACAAATAACATTTTCATCTGATGTTTAAGTTTTTTGAATCCATAGGTAAATACACTCTCCTAATGCAGAAGGTATTTTCGCGCCCCGAGAAGAGGTCGATATACTATCGTCGCATTTGGCACGAGATGGAGGCTTTGGGACTGAACTCAATAGGACTCACAGCCATCATTTCGATATTCATCGGCTCTGCCGTAACGCTTCAGATGGCAATCACGTTGGAGTCGCCATTCATTCCTCAGTTCATGATTGGCTATGCCACACGCGAGGTGATGATTTTGGAGTTCTCTTCAACGGTGGTGGCTCTGATTTTAGCAGGTAAGGTAGGTTCGAACATCGCCTCCGAGATAGGTACAATGCGTATCACAGAACAGATTGACGCATTGGAAATTATGGGTGTAAACTCGGCATCGTACCTCATTCTACCAAAGATTGTGGCTACGGTATTCTTCTTCCCATTCCTTGCCATCTTCTCGATGCTTATCGGTATAGGTGGTGGATATGGCATAGCGGTACTTACCGGAATTATGAACCCCATGGAGTATATCGACGGTCTGCGCTACTGTTTCTACACTGAAGAGATTACCTACGCCTTGACGAAGATGGTATTTTTCGCCTTCTTCATCACAAGCATCTCTGCCTATTGCGGCTACTACGCCAAAGGCAACTCACTGGAGGTGGGTAAGGCTTCTACGAAGGCTGTGGTAGTGAGTTCCATCGTGATTATGATTTGCAACCTTGTATTAACTCAAATTATCCGCACATGATAAAAGTTGAAAACGTAGTAAAGTCGTTTGAGGGTCGCACCGTATTGAAGGACATCTCGGTGGAGTTCGGTACCGGACAAACCAACCTCATCATAGGACGTAGCGGCTCAGGAAAGACCGTATTGCTGAAGTCGTTGGTCGGGCTACATGATGTGGATGAGGGTGCTATATACTACGACGATGTGTGTTTCTCGAAGCTCGACTTCCGTGCTCGCAAAGATATACGCCGCGACGTGGGTATGATATTCCAGGGTGGCGCATTGCTCGATGCATCAACCGTAGCGGAGAACGTAAAGTTACCTCTCGACCTCTTTACCGAGCAGTCGGAGGAGGAGAAGATGGAACGTGTAAATACATGTCTAAAGCGTGTAAACTTGGAGCATGCTCATCATCTCTACCCCTCGGAGTTAAGTGGTGGTATGGTCAAACGTGCCGCCATAGCGCGCGCCATAGTGATGAATCCTCGCTACCTGTTCTGCGACGAACCCAACTCAGGACTTGACCCTCAGACCTCGATTGTGATAGATAACCTCATCAGTGACATCACCAAAGAGTACAACATCACCACAATCATCAACACCCATGACATGAACTCGGTAATGGAGATTGGCGAAAAGATTGTCTTCATCTACGAAGGTGAGAAGTGGTGGGAAGGCTCGAAGGACGATATCCTGCATGCCGACAATCAGGAGTTGAGCGACTTCGTGTTTGCCTCAGCAATGGCAAAACGAGCAAAGAAGGCAAGTAAGTAACATTCGTACAATAAACAATAAGAGAGGGTCAGTGGTAATTATCACCAGCGACCCTCTCTTGTTTTATCGACTCCTCGCAACTTATATCTGTTTGAAGAAATCTATCGACACGCGATTAAAGAAACTCTTGTTATCCACATTGCACACATGACCTGCGTTGGGAATGACCACCATCGAAACCATGTCGCCACCCTCTATTGCTGCAATGCGAGCCTGAGGCAGGAAGAGATAGTCATTTTCACCCATCATGTAAAGCGTAGGAATTAAAATCTTACGACTGAATAGCTCTGCCAACTGCTGAGTGATATCTTCACCCAATTTCATCCACTCCAAGAAACTATCGAAATTGAGTTTCTGGGCACTGCGCAAAAATAGGCTCTTCGACTTTGCATACTTCTGCTGTGGAATTATAAACTTAGCAATCAACCACTTCAGTAGTCTATAAGGAATGATATTCTTAAACATATCAACCATGCGTATGAGTGTTCGAGTCTTGACACTTAGCTTTGTCACAGCACCCGCCAACACCATGCTCTCCACTCGCTGTGGATAGAGTTCGGCGATAACTCTTACGACAATGCTACCAAGCGACAAGCCCATGAAGTGTGACTTCTCGATTTTGAGAGCATCAACCACCTCCATCACCTGCATGGCAACCTTCTCCAAATCGAGTCCGTTGCACAACATATCCCCCACCGAACCACCATGTCCCGCCAAATCAACCAGCAAAAGATTGAAATGACGAGCGAAATCGGGCACCTGACGAAACCACACTTCGATGCTTCCTCCAGCACCATGCACCATCACCACCCATCGGTTATCGGGATTGTTATTTATCGTCTTGTAATTCAGCATAACTAAAATTCCTGGGCGCAAAAATACTAAAATATAATTTATTACAAAATAAAGTCGGGCAACAGACTGCCAAAATAAGTCATTTACCGCCCCTGCACGGCACGATTATCGCATTGAAAACGCTCAGTCGAGGTTAAATATATGTTTGTGCGTTAGCAAATTGTTAAGTTTTACAAAAAAATGGCTCTTTTTGTTGCATAAATTTGTTTAATACTATTTTAATATATATTTTTGCGCTGTTAAAAAAGTAACAGAAGTTTTAATTTAATATAATCAAAATCAAATTATGGCACAGATTAAGATTGGTATCAACGGTTTCGGTCGTATCGGACGTATGGTATTCCGTGCAGCTTGCACTCAGACAGAGAAGTATGATGTAGTAGGTATTAACGACCTCTGCCCAGTAGAGTACTTGGCATACATGCTTAAGTATGACACAATGCACGGTCAGTTCGATGGTACTATCGACTTCGATACAGAGAAGAACCTTTTGATCGT
>JAFPAD010000015.1 GCA_017424405.1 Alistipes sp. | reverse complement strand
TGCGAAAGTATAAAAACTTTGCCGTAATTGAAAAAAGTTTTGACGCAATCCGATAATTAAAGTAAATTTGCGCACGTTTAATGCAAAATAAAGATACCAAATTGGAGTTTTTTCTCGACATATCACAATATCAATACCTGATGAACGCATTGCTGGCAGCAATCTTTTCGGGTATAATGTGTGGCATAGTGGGCACATACATCGTGGCTCGCCGCATGGTGTTCCTCTGTGGAGGAATAACTCACTCCTCGTTTGGCGGATTAGGAATAGCCTTATATAGCGGAATTAACCCTCTTATTGGAGCACTCGCCTTTGCCGTCGCATCGGCTTTAGGTATTGAATGGGCAAGCCGAAAGAGAGTAATCAGAGAAGACTCTGCCATTGGCATCATATGGTCGTTAGGCATGGCTGTGGGAGCATTGTTTATGAGTCTTACGCCTGGCTATACGTCCGGAGACTTAACGAGTTACATGTTTGGAAGCATCATAACCGTCACCAACAACGAAGTGGTGGCATTGGCTATCTTCACATTGATTTGTGTCGTAGGCTTCGCTCTGTGGTGGCGACCAATAATGTTTTTAGCCTTCGACCGCGAATACGCCGCAAGTCAGGGTGTGGCAACAAAATGCGCATCATATACACTCTCGGCAGTTGTAGCCATTGCCATTGTTTTGGCTATTAGAATCATGGGCATAGTGCTGCTCCTATCACTCTTCACCATGCCAAGCGTAGCGGCAAACCTATTCACAAAATCCTACCGCAACATCACACTGTGGGCATCATTTATAGCCACGACAAGTACCATCGTAGGTCTTGTCTTGAGTTATAATTGGGAAGTACCGCCTGGCACATGCATAATATTTACTCTTTCCGTAGTGCTTTTTGTATCAAAAATATTATCTTTGCGCAATATTATAACGCCACTAAAGAATGAAAACAATTCATAAACTTGTATTAAAGGCATATTTAGGTCCTTTGGTAATGACATTTTTCATCGTCACATTCGTGTTGATGATGAATTTCGTATGGCGTTTTATTGACGAGCTTACGGGTAAAGGTCTAAGTGTCGATGTCATTATCGAGTTGCTTTTCTATGCTACCATTAACATGATTCCGTTGGGATTGCCACTGGCTCTGCTGTTGGCAGGTATCATGACAATGGGTAATATGGGTGAAAACTTCGAGTTGCAGGCAATGAAGTCGGCTGGCATGTCACTTATGCGTATCATGCAACCTCTCATTGTCGTAACTTTGCTTATATCTGTCGGCAGTTTCTTTTTGGTGAACAATCTGGTTCCGTATGCCTACAAGCGTTCAATGATGATTCTAAGCGACATCAAACGCCAAAAGCAGGTGTTAGAGTTTAAAGACGGTTTGTTCTTCAACGGCATTGACGACAACATGAGTATTCGCGTTGAGCACCAAGACCCCGAAACAGGTCTGTTGCACGACGTACTCATCTATGACAGCCGTTCGCAGGGTGGTAACATGACCACAACAATGGCAAAGACGGGATATATTCGCCTGTCAGACGATAAGAAATTTTTGCTCGTAACACTTTACGAAGGTGACAACTACCAGCTCACAAGAAACAATCGTTGGTACACCAAAAACGAGTTGCGCCATGACAAGTTCGATGTGCAGGATATGACAATCCGCATGGAGGGATTCGACTTCCAGCAAAGCGACAACACCATGATTAACAATTCACAAGCAAAGAATATTGTAGAATTACAGATTGCCATCGACTCTCTCGACAGGGTGGTAGCAGGAGCCGTGGCTCGTTCGTACGACCCATTGCTCAGAGACAACATATTCACAAACGACATACAGGTTTTGCAGTTGCCCGATTCATTGCGTAAGGACAAATCGGAGTTCAAGAATGTAAACTTTATGGATTCGATAACAAATATGCCTCTACGCAAACGCAACGAAATTTGGAATTCGGCTAAGATTATGGCTCAGAACAGCCGTAACTCACTGAATTTCGATGAGGGTTCTGCCAAAGAGGGTCTTAATCAATTATACCGCAACAAAAACGATTGGCATAAGAAACTATCGCTGCCTATATCGGTGATTATATTCTTCATGATAGGTGCGCCATTGGGTGCTATCATTCGTAAGGGTGGTATGGGAACCCCAATCGTGATTTCGGTAGTATTCTTCGTAATCTATTACGTGATAAGTACATCGGGCGAGAAGATGGCAAAAGAGGGTACATGGAGTTCATTCACAGGAATGTGGATATCCTCCTTCATACTCACACCAATAGCCATATACCTGATGATAAAGGCGACAAACGACTCGTCGCTGCTTGACACCGACTGGTATCATGCTCAATATCTCATGATAAAGAAGAAACTTGCTCCCGTATGGTTACCTATAGCCAAGCGTGTAACAGCCACAAAGGCGTGGCGCAAGATGCGTGAAAAGATTAAGCAACGCAGATTAAACAAAGCAACTCAGCAATAGACATGAAAGGAAAAGATCTCCGCATAGTATTTATGGGTACGCCCGAATTTGCCGTAGCATCGCTCAAGCGATTGGTCGAGGAGGGGTATAATATTGTAGCCGTAGTGACTACGCCCGACAAACCTGCTGGTAGAGGGCAGAAGATACATGAAAGCGATGTAAAAGTGGCAGCAAAAGAGTTGGGGCTTCCAATCTTGCAGCCTGAGAAGTTGCGTGACCCTGAATTTGTGGCAGCAATGCAAGAACTCAAACCCGACTTGGGTATTGTCATCGCCTTCCGCATGTTGCCTGAGGTTATTTGGGCTATGCCTAAGTATGGAACATTTAACCTACACGCATCACTCTTGCCTCAATATCGAGGTGCGGCACCTATCAACTGGGCTATCATAAATGGCGAAAAGGAGACAGGTATCACCACATTCTTGCTCAACCACGAGATTGACAAGGGTGCTATCATCGCTCAACACACAGAGCCTATCTTGCCTGAGGATAACATCGGCACGATGTACGATAAACTAATGACCAAAGGTTGCGACTTGGTGGTAGATACTGTTGAAAAGATTGCTTCGGGCGACTACACAGCCATCGAGCAGATGCATATCGACGAGGCTACATTGAAGCCTGCACCAAAGATTTTCAAAGACGATTGTCGTATTGATTGGACGTGGGAGGGTGAGCGCATAGTGAATTTTGTGCGTGGTTTGTCACCATATCCTGCGGCATGGACTCCGTTGTATCTTAACGGCGAGGAGCGTGGCTCGGCAAAGATTTTTGAAGTTAAGTTCGAAGCTAAGAGTCACAACGATGCGGTGGGTAAGATTACCTCCGACGGCAAGGATAGCATTAAGGTGACCTGCGCCAATGGTGTTATACATATTCTGTCGATGCAGATGGCGGGCAAGAAAAGAATGAGCAATCGCGACTTAATGCTCGGCTTCAGAGATTTGGATAGTTATTCGATGAGATAATAGAAAAGCCAAATCAATGATTAAAAGCAAGATATACCGCCTTGATGATCCGTTCAAAACAAAGGCGAGAGCTCATCAGTTTGCATTTAAAGAGGAAGTATTGAATGATTTTTATAATGAGAAAAACCCTCAAGTCATTCTCTCACCTGATTCAGCAAAAAATGGGCTTATCTTTTGTGATATTTACAGAGATTTTATTCGGAGCAGAATAGACAATAAAACATTCAAGACAACTGCTCTATTCTCAAATATGTTGCGTAGCGAACATATACCATACAACATCTTCACTCCAATGGAAGAAGATTTAAATGGTGCGACTACATTGTTCAACCACATAATTGGTGGAGGAATAAACAAAATCACAAAAATTCGCATTGAATTTGCTGGTCAAGTAGATAAAAGCAACTACTTGAAGGATGGTACTTCATTTGACACCTTCATTGAATACGAAACCACAGATGGCACACCTGGCGGCATTGGTATTGAAGTCAAGTACACTGAAAATGGTTATCGTCTTGGAGAAAAAGAAGGTTGGGACATTAAAGACATATCACACCCTTATCATAATATCACCCGAGAGTCACAGTATTTTATACCTGATTTAGACATTCACATATTCCTCAAAGCTAATAACATACGTCAAATATGGCGTAATCACATATTAGGATTTGCGATGTTAAAGAGAGGCGATATAAAACGTTTTCATCACATACACCTTTATCCCAAAGGCAATACTCATTTTGACGAACACGCCTTACCAGATTACAAGATATTGCTAACCGATAAGGGTAAAGAGAGTTTTATTGATTTAACTTTCGAGTCCTTATTTGACATGATGAATCAAACATTCTCATCAAGCAAACAGCTAGAATGGATAGAATATTTACAAAAGAGATATATAGTAAAATAGCGGCCATGTAGCCGCTATTTTCATTGTATCACATAATGTTTATTGTACCTGCTTGATTATCTGGGCACCATGCTTAATGGCAGCCTCGTTTTGGGGCAAGAACTTCCAAGCACGCTCAGGGAGTGACTTCTTTAAGCCCTGCATCACATATTCCATCTCAACGATGGGCTTAACACTCAAGTAGCCGCCCAAAATCATAGTATTGAACATCTTTGCCTGACCCATACGCGCACTCTCAGCTGCAGCATCAATAGTGTAGATTTCGATGTCGGTGCGTGTAGGAGGCTGTGTAATGCCATTGGTATCGTATATAAGCACACCACCTGGCTTAACCTTACTCTCGAACTTATCCATAGACTGCTGATTCAACACAATAGCCGTGTCGTAGCTATCAGAAATGGGCGACGAGATACGCTTGTCTGAAATTATCACCGTTACATTTGCCGTACCACCTCGCATCTCGGGACCATACGAAGGCATCCATGTAACCTCCAAATCCTGCATAATGCCCGAATAAGCCAAAATCTTACCCATAGACAAGACACCCTGACCACCAAAGCCTGCAATAATAATCGTCTCTTTCATAACTCTTTCTATTTGGGTAGGTTTGAACATTTTATATCTCCCAGCGGATAGACTGACAGAAGATTCTCCTCCAGCCACTTGTTAGCCTCAACAGGCGTAAGTTTCCAGCCACTGCTACACGTTGCAACAACCTCAACCATAGAGTAACCATTGCCCGCAAGCGAGTTCTCGAATGCTTTGCGGATTGCCTTCTTACACTTGCGAACATTGGCAGGTGTATGAACACTCTGGCGGGTTATATATGTCACGCCATCTAAATGAGCCAACATATCAGACACTTTGTAAGGAAAACCATTCAACCCCGCATCTCGACCATAGGGCGTTGTGGCGGTTTTCATACCAAGTAGGGTAGTGGGCGACATCTGACCACCGGTCATACCATAAATTGCATTATTTATAAATACCGTTACGATATTTTCGCCACGCGCCGCAGCATGAATAGTCTCAGCTGTTCCAATCGCAGACAAGTCACCATCACCCTGATAGGTAAACACCATATGTTGCGGGTGTAGGCGCTTAACCGCCGTAGCAACAGCACAAGCACGACCATGAGCCGCCTCAATCCAATCAACATCTATATAGTTATAGGCAAACACCGAGCACCCCACAGGTGATACAGCAATAGTCTTGCCTTCGAGCCCCATCTCGTCAATGACCTCAGCAATGAGCTTATGCACCGTGCCGTGACTACAACCAGGACAGTAGTGCATAACCGTATCGGTAATCAAACGAGGCTTGGCATATACCAAATTCTCAACTTTAATCTCCACTTCAGCCATAACATTCTATTTTAAGAGGTTATTTTTCAGAGCCTCCAGCACCGACTCAGGATTAAATATTATACCACCCGTACGACCATAATGCGCCACAGGTGTCTGACCTTCAACAGCCAAACGTACATCTTCGATCATCTGACCAGTATTTAACTCAACCGACATAAAACCCTTTACGCCGCGCTCAGCCATCTTCTTCAAAGGTTCATAAGGATAAGGGTAGAGCGTTATGGGTCGCAACAGACCGAGCTTGATGCCCTCCTCGCGAGCCATCTCCACCGTAGCCGAACATATACGCGCCGACAAACCGAATGCCACCAACACATACTCGGCATCGTCACACATAAACTCCTCGTAACGCACTTCAGCAGCCTCTATTTGACGATATTTGGCTTGCAAGTGGTTATTCACCTCTTCCAACTCATCGGGTTGCATGAAGAGCGATGTCACGATATTGCGCTGCTTACGACCACCTTTGCCATGAGCTGCCCACGAGCCACACTCTTGGACAATCTGCTCATCGCTGCGACGTGGTTTTTGAGGCGACAGCACAACCTTTTCCATCATCTGACCAATAGCTCCATCAGCCAACAACATCGAAGGAATACGATACTTAAACGCTAAGTCAAATCCCAGCTCCACAAAATCGTACATCTCCTGCACCGATGCGGGAGCTAACACTATCAGATGGTAATCACCATGACCACCTCCCTTGCACGCCTGAAAATAATCGCCCTGCGAGGGTTGTATCGTTCCCAAACCTGGACCTCCACGCTGGCAGTTCACAACCAAGCAAGGCAACTCACAAGCAGCCAAATAACTCAAACCCTCACTCATCAGACTCACACCCGGACTCGATGACGATGTCATAACCTTCTTACCCGTAGCTGCACCGCCATAAACCATGTTGATAGACGACACCTCAGATTCAGCCTGCAACACAACCATGCCCGTTGTCTCCCACGGCTTAAGCTCCATTAGGGTCTCCATAACCTCCGATTGCGGAGTAATAGGGTAGCCGAAATAACCGTCGCAACCACATCGTACGGCGGCATGGGCAATCACTTCGTTGCCCTTCATTAATTTAACCTCTCTGTCAGCCATACTACTCAAATTTTTGACGATAAACAACAATACAACTATCGGGGCAAATAATGCCACACGACGCACAACCCGTACAAGCATCGGGCGTAGCCATCACCACGTATTGATAGCCCTTGCTATTGACTTGCGATGAAAATTCCAACACACTGCATGGACATGCCGAAATACAGACTCCACAACCTTTACATCGCTCCACATCAACTACAACTCGTCCTTTAATCTTTGCCATACATTTAAGGTTTTAGATTTTCGTTCCTTACAAATATAACATTTTTAACGGTAAAATGCTACTATTGTTCGAGAATTTTATACCCACAAACTGTGCTATTTTTCAAAAAAAGTTGGTTACTGAACGCGCCAACAACCAACTCCATTGCATCATACTATAATTATTCCTATTCAAACGAGTGAATAACCACACCCGAGCGCAACTTAGGCTCAAACCATGTGGTCTTTGGAGGCATAATATTACCCGTATCGGCTATATCGATAAGCTGCTGCATTGACACAGGATACAAAGCGAAAGCAACCTTCATCTCGCCACTATCAACTCTCTGCTGAAGCTCGCCCAAGCCTCGAATACCGCCCACGAAATCAATACGCTTCGATGTACGCAAATCGGCAATACCCAAAACCTTATCCAACACAAGATTTGACAAAATGGTAACATCTAACACTCCGATAGGGTCGCTATCATCATACGTGCCAGCCTTAGCCGTTAGACTATACCACTCACCACCGAGATACATCGCAAAGTTATGCAACGACGATGGGGTATATATATCCTTACCTTTGTTCTCAACATCAAACGACGTCTTCGGCGCCTCGAGCAACTCCTCCTCCGACAAACCGTTAAGGTCGCGCACCACGCGGTTATAATCAATAATCTTGAGTTGCGACGCAGGGAATGTAACTGCCAAGAAGTAGCAATACTCCTCCTCGCCATTATGCGCTGGATTATTGTGCATGCACTCCTGACCCACACGTGCCGCAGCAGCCGTGCGATGGTGACCATCGGCTACGTACAACGCAGGAATAGCTGCAAACAACTCGGTAATGCGACTATTGGTGGCAGCGTCGCGTATAACCCAGAAATGGTGACCAAAACCATCGGCAGCCGTAAAGTCGTAATCAGGCTCATTCTCACGTACAACAGCCTCAACAATAGCATTTATCTCGGCATCGTCGGGGTAGGTGAAGAACACAGGCTCGATATTGGCTTTCTGATTGCGCACATGAATCATGCGATCCTCCTCCTTATCGACACGTGTGAGCTCATGCTTCTTGATAGCACCCGAGAGATAATCCTCAAAATGACAACACATGGCAATACCATACTGCGTGCGTCCATTCATCGTTTGAGCATAGACATAGTAATGCTCCTCCTCATCTTGAATAAGCCATCCCTCATCTTTCCACTTACGGAAATTATCCATAGCCTTTTGGTAAGCCTCAGCGGAATGTTCATCGGCGATAGGATCAAAATCAATCTCAGGCTTAATGATGTGCAAAAGCGAACGCTCGGTAGCCTCTGCCTTAGCCTCGACAGAATTCAACACATCATAAGGACGTGAAGCAACCTCTGCTGCATATTCTTGAGGTGGTCGTATACCTCGAAAAGGTTTTATCTTTACCATAACTACTTATTTACTTGAAATTTAGCATCTCCATTGAGCAGATAACCTACAACCTGACGAGCCGCAGCCAAGCCTGCATTTATATTAGCCTCAGCCGTCTCAGCTCCCATCTTCTTGGGCGTTGCAAAGAAGCGGTTTCCAAAAAGAGCTGCCATAGTTGATACATCATCAGGAGCTACATCGGTGACATACTTCAAATCGGGGCGTTCCGTCATGGCCGCCTCTAATCCCACCTCATCAATAACCTCCTTACGTGCAGTATTTACCAACATTGCGCCCTTAGGCATCATCATCATAAGGTCATAGCCAATAGAGCCTTTGGTTTGAGCCGTGGCAGGGATATGCAAAGAGAGATAATCTGAAGTTTTATACAACTCCTCAACACTCTCAACCTGCTTAACTCCATCATTTTCAAACAGAGCCTTATCCGTAACAAATGGATCGTAAGCCACAACCGTCATTCCCAACGCCTTAGCCTTGCGAGCAACCAAACGACCCACATTTCCATAGGCATGGATACCAACAGTCTTACCTTGAAGCTCGAAGCCTGTGCCAGGAGTGAAGCGATTACGCGACATATAAATCATCAGCGCCAGCGCCAACTCGGCAACAGCATTAGAGTTCTGTCCCGGCGTATTCATCACAACAACACCATGCTCGGTGGCAGCCGATAAATCGACATTATCGTAACCCGCACCTGCACGTACAACAATCTTAAGATTTGGAGCAGCCTCGATAACCTCAGCCGTAACCTTGTCGCTACGTACAATCAGACCATCGACATTGGCAACCGCAGCCACCAACTCCTCAGGCTCCTCGTAGCGCTCCAACATAGCAACCTCGAAGCCTGCTTCGGTGAGTATATTTTTCATTCCCTCAACCGCCTTTGCTGCAAAGGGCTTTTGAGTAGCAATTAAAATTTTCATCTTCGTTTGGTTTTCAATTAAATCCTCCACCTCACTCGCTTGCCACTCCAACACATCGTCATTAAACGGATTGCGTTTGGTGGGGAGGTGATATGTGTAACCCATAACTATTTGTGCATCTGCTCAAACTCCTGCATGCATGCAACCAATGCCTCAACACTCTCCTTTGGACAAGCATTGTAGCACGATGCGCGGAAACCACCCGACAAACGGTGACCCTTAATACCCACCATGCCATGCGATTTAGCAAACTCCAAGAACTCAGGCATCAAAGCCTCGTTACCCTCACTCATAACAAAGCAGATGTTCATCAACGAACGGTCCTCCTCGGCAACGGTGCCTCTGAAGAGAGAGTTGCGGTCAATCTCGGCATAGAGTAGGGCAGCCTTCTCAACATTACGACGATAAATCTCAGCCATACCTCCCTCAGCCTTCATCCACTTAAGAGTCTCACGCAAAACATAGATTGGGAATACAGGAGGGGTGTTGAACATAGAGTTATTCTCGACATGAGTGTTCACATTCATCATTGTTGGCAATGGGCGCACAACCTTCTCCAACATGTCGTCACGAATGATAACGAACGACACTCCCGCAGGTGCCAAGTTCTTCTGCGCGCCGCCATAAATCATAGCATACTTGCTAACATCAACAGGACGGCTCAAGATATCAGAACTCATGTCGGCAATCAACGGAACAGGTGAATCTATATCCTCCTTATACTCGGTTCCGTAGATTGTATTGTTGGTACAGATGTAGAAGTAGTCCAAATCCTCAGGAATGGTGTAACCTTTTGGAATATACGAGAAGTTTTTATCCTCAGACGTTGCCACAACCTCAACCTCGCCATAAAACTTAGCCTCCTTGATTGCCTTCTTTGTCCACACTCCCGTGTTTACATATCCAGCCTTTTTACCCAAGAAGTTAGCTGGTATATGGAAAAACTGCGTACTTGCACCGCCTCCAACAAAATAGATTTTATAGTTATCTGGAATATTAAGCAGCTCTCTGAAAAGGCTCTGAGCCTCAGCAAGCACAGCCTCAAATTCAGGTGTGCGGTGGGATATCGAAAGCAACGAAAGACCTGTTCCATTGAAATCAATAATAGCCTTTGCGGCAGCCTCTAATACAACATCTGGAAGAATTGATGGTCCAGCATTGAAATTATACTTTTTCATAAGTTTAGAAAATTATTAAATATCCCTAAAATTCTCCGCTTAACGGAGGTATCTACACAACAAAATAAATAAAAATTTATGAATATTCAAAATATTCTATCGACTTAAAACATGGCGATTATTACTTTTTCGACGTAAAAACATCGAAATCGCCATTTATTTATATTTTTTAATAACAAAGTAATAGTATAATCTTTGTTTTGCATCAAAATTAAAAATTTTTCAAAAAATTTCAATTCAACAAATACCCTTAGTTTAAAAAGTTACAAACCCACTCAAAACCACTCGTTTTTATACTCTTGAAACCCGAATAACTTACCTTTAAAAATTTGTATAACCCACACAAAAATGCTATCTTTGCGAGGATTTAGACAACCTTTGTCAAAAAGGCTATAAAACGGCAATAAAAGAGTAATACCATGATAAAATCAATGACAGGCTTCGGCAAAAGCGAAGTATCTCTACCAAACAAAAAAATCACAGTCGAGATACGTTCATTAAACTCTAAACAGCTCGACTTATCGGTACGTATGCCAGGCATATACCGTCAAAAGGAGTTTGACATACGCAGCGTGGCAGCAGCCGCTATACAGCGCGGAAAAGCCGACATCACAGTGACTGTGGAAAACTCTACCGTTAGTACCTCAGCAACGGTGAATAAAGAGATATTTGGCGAGTATATGCGTCAAGTGAATGAAGCCCTCACATACTCGAACGTAAGCGCCGATTATGACGCTATCGTGCCCGCCGTATTACGTATGCCCGACGTGGTATCAACCCAATCGGAGAGCCTTACAGAGGAGGAGAGTGCTGCACTCATGCAGGCTTTAGAGGAGGCGTTGAAGCAGTTTAACTCATTCCGCGAGCAGGAGGGTGCCACACTCATAGCCGACCTACTTCGTAGAGTGGATTTAATCGAAGAGTACAAACGTCAGGTAGAGCCTTTCGAGGCTACACGTGCCGAGACTATAAAGAATAGAATACGTGAAAATCTTGCACAGCTAAAGGTTGATATCGACACAAACCGCTTGGAGCAGGAGATGATATTCTACATCGAAAAACTCGACATCACTGAGGAGAAGGTACGCCTTACAAACCACTGCAACTATTTCCGCGAGGTGGCAGCAGCCGAGGAGGCCGTGGGTCGCAAGCTCGGATTCATCGCTCAGGAGATGGGTCGTGAGATAAACACACTCGGCTCGAAAGCCAACGAGTCAAACATGCAGATTTTGGTAGTGAAGATGAAAGACGAGTTAGAGAAGATTAAAGAGCAGGTATTAAATATTTTGTAAATCGAAATCATGGAGTCACAGGGTAAACTTATCATATTCTCAGCCCCCAGCGGTTCGGGCAAGACAACTATCGTAAAGCAGCTCTTGAAGGTGTTTCCTCAGTTCGAGTTCTCAATCTCGGCGACATCACGTGCGCCACGAGGTCAGGAGCAGAATGGGGTAGATTACTTTTTCCTTACACAGGAGGAGTTTCGCGCAAAGGTAGAGGCTGATGCTTTCGTAGAGTGGGAAGAGGTGTATAACGGTACGTGTTACGGCACATTGAAGAGCGAGATGCAGCGCATTTGGGACAAAGGCAATGTAATCATCTTCGACGTAGATGTTATGGGTGGTATCAGCCTAAAACGCATCTTTGGCGACAATGCTTGCTCAATCTTCATTCAGGCACCTTCGGTGGAGGCTTTGCGTGAACGACTAATCGGCAGAGGCACAGACTCTATGGAGACCATCGAAAAACGCATCGCAAAGGCTGAGTTCGAGCTTTCAAAGGCTCCCGAGTTTGACCACATCGTGGTGAACGACGACCTGACTTGCGCCGTAGAGAACACTAAGCAGATTATTAACTCATTCTTGGCAGAGTAGGGTGATGGCAAAGCGCAGAATGATGCTCTTTTTCGGGTCGTTTAACCCCGTACACAATGGTCATATAGCTTTGGCGGAGTATGCCGTTGAGCATGCATTGTGCGACGAGGTGGCGATGATTATCTCTCCACAAAACCCATTTAAACAAAACTGGGAATTGGCAGGCGAGATGGATCGTTATGCGATGGTGGAGTTGGCATGCAAAAACAGTCGTTACCCAGAACAGATACGACCTTCGGTTATAGAGTTCTTGTTAGAAAAGCCATCATATACGGTAAACACGCTACAACATCTGACGGAAAACTATGGCGACCAGATGGAGTTTTCGATACTGATGGGCACCGACCTAATTAACCAATTGCCGCTATGGCGTGAGCCCGAGAAGATTATCGCAGGATATGACATCTACGTATATCCTCGCCCTGGAGTGGAGATGAGTTTCTCAACCGAACGCACACATTTTCTCGCAAATGCGCCACAGTGTCCATACTCATCAACCGAGGTACGTGACAGATTGGAACGCGGCGACGACGCAACGCAAATGCTCGACAAAGAGGTATTGCAACACATTAAGCAACAAGGGCTTTGGACTCTTGCTCGCAAGATTACAACACTCTCATCGGCTCTTGCACAGCAGGATAGCGCCGAGCTTTACATCGAACGAGGAAAATGTTATTACCGTCAAAATCAGTGGGGTAGTGCCATAAACGACTTCCGCAAGGCCGAAGAGTTAAAACCCGAATTAGAGGAGGCTCGACAGTTCCGCGAGATGGTGGAGGAGATTTTAGAATACAGATATAAGGATATATATAATCCATAGTTAAGATGATTGAAATTGATGATAAAATAATTAGCGCCGACCTATTGCGCGAATGTTTTGCTTGCGACTTGGGCAAGTGCAAAGGTATATGCTGCGTGGAAGGTGACGCTGGAGCTCCACTCGAGATTGAGGAGGTTGATTTATTGGAGGAGGAGTACGAGAATTACGCCCCATACATGACCGAGGAGGGTCGCAAAGCGGTTGAAGAGCAAGGCTTTATGGTGGTGGATCAAGATGGGGACTACACAACACCTTTGGTGGATAATGCCGCCTGCGCCTATGCTTTCGAGGAGAATGGCATAACATTCTGTGCCATTGAGCGTGCCTTTCGCGAGGGTAAATGCTCTTTCTTGAAGCCTATTTCATGTCACCTATACCCAATACGCGTGAAGCAATTCAGAAACGGCACGTATGGACTAAACTACCACCGCTGGGCAGTATGTCGTGACGCTGTGGAGTGTGGTAAGAAGTTGGGCATACCTGTTTACAAAGCCCTCAAAGAGCCAATTATCCGTCGTTTTGGCGAGGATTTCTACAAAGCCCTGGAGTGCGCCGAGCAGATGATTAACAAACAAGAATAAACTAAAATAGAGATAAAACCAATGAATTTAAGACAAATGCTGACACTATGCCTTATGCTTTTAGTAACGGGTGGTGTGTCGGCTCAAAACACAACACAAAGCACAATTAACAAAGACTCACTTCCTGCCGATGCTGTCATCGTAAAGCGAGTGCCATTGGCTTCGGGAGAGGCTTTCGACATGAAAGATGTACTCGTTGTAGATACCATACCTTCAACAAGCGAGGGCTTGAGTATTGTTCTTTATAATGATAACACATGGCGCTATGTGCGCAACCGTAACATCGACGTGTTAGACGAGACCATCTACACTCAATATTGGGACACATCGAAGATTCACGCCTACAACGTTGAGTTGAAGGACTTACCAATGTCGATGGTTATCGACCTGGTGGATACCCTCAAGAGTTATCACTATCCTTTCAAAGGTCGTGTAACATCGAAATATGGACCTCGTCGTCGAGGAATTCATCAGGGTACGGATATCGACCTTGAGACGGGAGATCCAATCTATGCTACATTCGACGGACGTGTGCGTCACACGACATATATAGCTCGTGGTTATGGTAACCTCATCATTATCCGCCACGACAACGGCTTGGAGACATTCTACGCCCATCTATCGGAGACAAACGTAAAGCCGGGCGATTGGGTAACAGCAGGGCAGGTGATTGGAAAGGGTGGTAACACCGGTCGAAGCACAGGATCACACCTGCATTATGAGATTCGCTACAAGGGACACTCGTTCGACCCAGAACGTCTGATTGACTTCAAGACGGGCGACTTGCGTCGTGAGACATTCCTCTTGAAGCGTACATATTTCAGCCCTTATTCTCGCTTTACGCAGGACTTCGACGAGGAGGTGCAAAGCGACGAGGAGGACAAGAAGATAGCCCAAGAAGCGGCAGCTATAAAATATCACATTGTTAAGAGTGGTGACACATTGGGTCGCATCGCGATAAACAACCACACAACAGTGACCAAACTCTGCCAGCTGAACGGCATTAAAAAGACATCGACACTCCGCATCGGTCAGCGAATAAGAGTGAGGTAAACACGCTATAAAACAGCATAAACAGCCATCTATATATAAGGTGGCTGTTTATTTTATTTCTATAAAGACAAAAGGGGCATTTTATTTATCCTAACAAATTATAATTACATTCATGTTTTAACATAATGTTAATATTACTTCATATCTTTGCACTATCATAAACCTTCTAAAACACAAAGCTATGGATTACAAGTATTTACCACAAATCGACGATGTCAATGTCGAACTTTCTCGCAGTTCAAATCCTATTTACAAAAGTGAAGTCGTACTATCTACCGGGTATCTTCAAAACCGTCGTGCCATCACTTTCTTGCGTAACCTTCAAAAATTGCGAACTAATTTCCCGAATGCTTGGTTTATTCATTACCATGCTTCGGGTGATGATGCAAAAGAGTTAGCGCAAAGAGTGCCTAAATGTTTCCATGCTCTCAATCGTTCGAGGGTGTTAAGGCGTGAACGTGTTTCCGGTGTTCGTGCTTGCATTGTTGATATTTCACGCCGTCGTCCTCGTTATATCTCCGACTTGGCTTTTACCAATTTCAACGGTGCGGCTATTATTGCGAGCGGTCTTTTTAAATTCTTATCTCCGACTTATTTTGTTGTTAGTTTTCGTACTCCGTTAGGTATGGGTAAGCGTGAAGTAAAGAATTTACACCGACGATTTGTAGATAAATTTTTTAGTTACTCGAAGCTGTCCTCTTACTCGGTAAATATCCACGATATAACCGACGAGGGTTGCTTGCCTTGTTTGACGTGGCGTGTAGAAACTCCTTCTATGGATTTATTAACATTGATTACCGCAATTGTTGATATCTTCCGCTTAGACGTTGAGGAGTTCACGTTGCAACGTGGTGACGACGTTATAAAAATTTCACGTTCGATTTTGTTTGACCCGGACAAATACTCAGTTCGTCCGTTCGATAAATTGGCACTCGGTTTCCGTTATCGTCAATTTTCATCGTATGGCACTTTGTGTCGTGTTTCCGAATATATGATTTATTAACCATTAAATATTTTTACCATGTACGACAAAATTGATACCTCGTTACCTTTGACCGTTCGTGACCTTTGGGAGTTTGCACGGAAAAATAAGTTAGAAGATGCGCGTATTAGAATTTGCGACGGTATGGCGGTAAGTTATTTTCCTACGGTGCGATGTTTGTGTGTATCTCCTCAACGTGTAATTATCGACGTGAGCGATTTAGAGCCGGTAGAATGGGACGAACTCTCTGCAATTGACCAACGCATTCGTTATCCATTTTTACCGCTATAATTGGTTATTTGCATTAGCGAAAATGGCTTTTTCAATCTCTTTGTGTGGGCTTGAAAAAGCCTTTTCGAGTATATAAGCCCCTGCTTTTGGGCTCCGCTCGTCCACACTCGCTACGGCTGAGGGTCGGCGGTGGGGTGTTTCATCTTAAGAAACCGCCTTATTCCCTCAGCTACCCCAAAAGCAGCCCCTTAATCCCACCCAATAAGGTACTCGGTGCGCGGCGTCACATCTCCTTGCGTCTTGCCGTGCAAGGGTATATAAACGGCTTTGCCGCCCTTGCAGGGCAAGCCGTCTGCGGCGTGATAGCCGCCCACCTCGTGGCGGTCTTTATGCCCTCAGCCTGTCGGCGTCCACCCTGCGGACGCCTTCGCCTTCGGGCAGTCGTCCGCCTTATATCCTGCGTCCGCTCCGGGACGGCGTGCCGCTACGGCGGCAGGCGGCGGGGCAAGCCCTTCGACCTATGCCCCACCGTCGCCGTCCCTGCGCCCTGCCGACGCAGGTTGCTTGCGGTCGTTCCGTCCGCCGTTGGGGCTCCGCCCCCAACCCCATAACGTGCGCACACATGCGCACGCACGTTTACGAATTTATTCGCCTATTGTTTCACGTTTGTAATAGTGCGTCAAGTTTTTGAACTTCTGCGACTTTAACGTCGTTACTTATTCAATTATTTAACGTACTATTATACGCCTACTATTTTACAAATGTTCTATTTGTCGTCCTCGTGTGGCTGCTTTGCTGTATTTTCCACTATTTGTGTTGTATTTCTCGTATCGCATTAAATTAATAGTGCGTTTTTTTGTTATTGTAAATATTACTTCAAAATCATTTTGTAAAAAATATGGTGAGAATTGATATTCCCACCATAAGATACCTTTATTATATAATGCAACGCGTTATTTTGCATCGTAACTTTCAAACGTAAGATCGTTGTATAAAACAATGATTCGTTTGATGCCGCGGTGTGACATGGCGCGCTGAGATAATTCATTACCAAGCGCAGGATACTCAGCAGGAACCGAAGCGGGCTCTTTTTGCTCATCGACGACAGCCTCATCAAACAACAGAGTTTCGTTGATATTATTTACCTCATTACTTGTTACAGATGACGCATTAGGTGTGCGATACATCTGGTCGCTATCGAGCAACAGCCAATCGGGATTTATATTGGGAAATCTACGCAGAATCTTTTGCAACAAATCATAGCTTGGTTTATTACGTTCTGACAAGATATGAGATATTCCAGAAGAACGTATTCCGAGAAGCTCAGCCAAACGACTCGCTGTTAACTTCTCGCTATCCATCAATTTGAGTAATTTTTCGCGCATATTCACAATTTTTCACAAATATAAAACATTTTTCTTTTGTGAACAAATATTTTACACAAATGTAATCCTATCAACACTGTCAATAATGTTCACAATTGTAAACATATGTATTATGGTAAAATTCAAGTTTTGATTTAATATCAAGTAATAATATATGTAATTATACATATATACATCTTTATCAATTACTTACACCATACAAATAACCACTAAAAGTATAATATCCGCAAATAGCGTGATATATACCTATAACTATTATGTTTTAATGTATGTAGCGATATGTAATTATCTGATTTTAAGCGCTTTAATATATATGAATTTAGTGATTTAACTTTCGCAAATAACGCTCTAAAAGGGTTATTACATGGGTTACCGACAGTATTTACATCGGTAAAATATTTAGTGTTATTAACATCTGTATTGGATTACATTTGTTAAATATGTTGCTTGTTTACAAATGTGTTGTGATTACATTTGTAATTACAACTGTAAAATATTACAAAATTATCTCAATTTAAAGTTGGTTACTACCCTATTTAAGCTGATTTTTGTTGATATCAAGAAAGACGCTGATATTATGTTAAATATTAGATGTGAAATAGGGTAACGACTACTCGCTACCCTCCTACTTATCAATGATTTACAAAGTTGTAAACAGACTATTTATAGTGCTATTTGTGCTGCTATTTCCTTAAACTCTTCTGGAGTAAGTTTGAGCTTTTCACGTCGAAAATCTACATCTTTCTCCTCGTTCATTGGGATTAAATGGATGTGTGCATGGGCTACTTCAAGTCCCAAAACGATCATTGCGACCTTTTTGCAACCTGTTTGCTCCTTGATTTTGTGCGCTACCCTTTTGGCGAATTTTACCATGCCTGCCAGCACCTCGTCGTCGAGGTCGAAGATGTAATCAACCTCCACTTTAGGTACCACCAATGTGTGACATTTAGCCAACGGATTGATGTCCAAAAATGCGTAGTAATTCGCATCTTCGGCTACCTTGTAGCTGGGAATCTCCCCTGCTATAATCTTTGAAAATATTGTTGCCATAATTTATTGTTTGTGATTAGTCTAATACTCCTTGTATTTGGGCTCAAGTATCTCGGCATATATCACAGCCTTCTCCAATGAGAAATCATCAACAACTGACTCCTGTTCGGTTTTGGTTGGAACAGACTGCGATGTAGTAGCGCCAGACTTTTTAGGCGAGGCAACTACCCTATTTGTTCCACTCGTCATTGTTGTTGTATCCGGCTTCGAAGCCCCAGACTGAACAGTCGCACGCGGCGCATAAGAGCGCTGTGGCTGCGGTGTCATCTTGGGTGAAGTCTTTGGATAAGTTGGCACTACCCTTTTGGCGGGCTGTGGCTCGCCCAATATCTCCCTTATACGACGGTCGATATCTTGCTTCTCTTCATCAGATGGTGCCTGCGGTGCAGATGTGCCCTCTTCTGGCACACCCTCTTTGCGTTTTAGGAACGCAAACACTCCCATGATAAGGAAAATCCACCAAAAACTGCCCATATTTTAATTTGTAACACGTTTTACGCTATCCATACCCTTAATACGTCGTAGTCGTTCCTGCAACGCATTAAGGCTCTCTATATCCCTTACGTACAAACTGAGCGTACCTTCAAATATACCATCGTGAGATTGGATATTAACCTGACGCATATTGATGCTAAAATCATTGGTCACAACATTTGCCAAATCGACAAGCACTCCCATACGATCAATGCCCACAATCTGAATTGTAACCAACGATGACTGAGTCTTAAATTGCGACCATTGAATAGCATCCTTGACGATACACTCACCGTGTTGCGATGCCAAACGGTTCAATTCGTCACATGTAGCCTTATGCACAACGATTTGATGTGTCAATGGATCCTTAAAGCCCACAACACTATCACCCGGCAACGGATGACAACACTCTGCCACAACCAACTGAGCGCCATCGGCAGATGATTTATCCTTTTTATCATCAGTACCATGCTCATCATCTCCCTCCTCCTCTTCATCTTTGATAAAGAGCTTCCAGAATTTGAGAATCTTATTTTGCGAATTGGTCTTAACAATCTTCTCCAAATTATCGAGTGACACTATGCCGGCTCCAATTTTAGTATATAACTCCTCTTTGTTATTACTCTCGTATGCCGATATCAATTTACGTATCACGCGATTGTTAGGCGTAATATTGAGTTTTGCCAATTGCTCCTCGAGCATAGTCATTCCGCGCTGGTAGTTATGCTCCTGCTCACGCTTGATAAAGCTCTTGATAGCTCGCTTTGCCTTTGCCGTAAGTGCCTGATCAAGCCACTCGGTCTTTGGCTTTGCCGACTCCGAAGTGATAATCTCTACCTGGTCACCACTATTAAGCACAGTGGTTATAGGCACAATCTTATGATTTACCTTTGCGCCTATCGCGCTATTTCCAATCTTATTGTGAATTTCGTAGGCAAAGTCAATCGCTGTTGCTCCATAAGGAAGTTTCTTAGCCTCGCCCTTTGGTGTAAATACCGTAATTTCAGATGTGTAGAGTGACAACTTAAAGTTATCCAAGAAGTCAACAGCATTCTCCGTATGGCTATCCAAAGCCGTGCGAATCATCTTCAACCACTTATCGAACTCATCCTCATCGTGAGATATAGTGGCATGCTTGTACTTCCAATGCGCCGCAAAACCTCGCTCGGCAATATCCTCCATGCGCTGGGTGCGAATCTGCACCTCGACCCATATTCCATCGGGACCCATCACCGTTGAGTGCAGAGCCTCGTAGCCATTTGCCTTAGGCATGCTAATCCAATCGCGCAAACGGTCGGGCTTTGGGGTGTAAATATCGGTAATTGATGAATATATTTGCCAACACTGGGTCTTCTCAGATGGGAACTCCAACGGTTGGAAAACGATGCGAATTGCGAATAGGTCGTATATTTCAGAGAATGGTATCTGCTTGCGAATCATCTTTGTCCAGATGGAATATACGCTTTTGATACGACCCGAAATCTCATATTTAATGCCATTCTTGTTAAGAGCCTCGATGATGGGAGCATTAAACTTGCGTATATACTCCTCACGTGCCGCAGAGGTCTCGTTTATCTGACGTGTAATCTCCTCATACTCCTTCGGGAAGCGATACATCATGCACAAATCCTCGAACTCGGTCTTGATGGCATATAAACCCAAACGGTATGCCAACGGAGCAAAGAGATATAACGTCTCACCCGTGATCTTAATCTGCTTATTTTGGGGCATAGCTCCCAACGTTCGCATATTGTGCAAGCGGTCGGCAATCTTTATAAGAATTACACGCACATCGTCGGAAAGAGTGAGCAACACCTTGCGGAAATACTCCGCTTGACGCGACGTATCGGCATTGAACACGCCCGACATCTTCGTTAGTCCATCGACCATCGTGGCGATTTTCTTGCCGAAGATATGCTCCATGTCCTCCACCGTATATTCGGTATCCTCGACAACATCGTGGAGCAGGGCAGCAACAACCGACTTAACGCCTAAACCTATCTCATCGACTACAATTTTTGCTACCGCAATAGGATGCAGGAAGTAAGGCTCTCCTGAACGTCGCCTTACCCCCTGATGTGCCTCTTTTGCGAGAAAATAAGCCCTCTTTATAAAGTTCCAATCCTCTTCGCTTTTGCAAATACTTTTACACGATTGTTGTAAATCTTGCCATTTGCTCTCAATGAGAACCTCATCCTCTGCAGTATAATTCATAAGCTCTACTTTTTCTGTGTCATAGCCTCACGTAGCTTTGCTTCAACCTCAGCACACAACTCTGCGTTATTTGAAAGCAACTCCTTAACCGAGTCACGTCCCTGACCTATCTTTTGCTCGCCATACGAGAACCATGAACCCGACTTACGTATGATGCCGTAATCAACGCCCAAATCAACAATCTCGCCAATCTTCGAGATACCCTCGCCGAACATGATATCGAACTCAGCACGCTTGAATGGAGGTGCCACCTTGTTCTTTACAACCTTAACCTTAGTGCGTGTTCCGAGCTGTTCCTCTCCGTCCTTGATAACCGACGCACGACGAATGTCGATACGCACACTCGAGTAGAACTTCAACGCATTACCACCTGTTGTGGTTTCAGGATTACCATACACTACTCCAATCTTATCACGCAACTGGTTGATAAAGATGCAGACAGTCTTGGTCTTTGAGATGCTGGCGGTAAGCTTACGCAACGCCTGCGACATAAGTCGAGCCTGTAAGCCCATCTTCGAGTCACCCATCTCGCCCTCAATCTCGGCCTTTGGTGTAAGCGCTGCCACTGAGTCGATTACAATGATGTCAATAGCGCTCGAACGAATAAGTGAATCGGCAATCTCCAATGCCTGCTCACCGTTGTCGGGCTGCGAAATCAAGAGGTTATCAACATCAACACCCAACTTCTGAGCATAGAAGCTATCGAAGGCGTGCTCGGCATCGATAAATGCTGCGATACCTCCAGCTTTCTGCGCCTCAGCAATGGCGTGTATTGCAAGAGTGGTCTTACCTGATGACTCAGGACCAAAAATCTCAACAATACGACCCTTAGGGTAACCACCCACGCCCAACGCTACGTCCAACGTGATTGAGCCTGTTGGGATTACTGCCACATCGGCAGCAGCATCACTACTCATACGCATGATTGAACCCTTACCAAAGTCCTTCTCTATTTTATCCATCACCGCACTCAATACCTTGAGCTTGTCGGGATTTACCTGTACTTTTTCTGCCATATCTCTATTTTTTATCTAATTCGTTAATAATTTGATTGTAATGGTCGGCGGTTTTCACCTTGTCGAAGATGTGGGTAATACAACCCTGCTCATCTAACAAAAATGTTGTTCTCGCCACGCCCATATATTTTCTTCCATACATTGATTTTTCAACCCACACGCCAAATGCTTGACACATACTCTTCTCGGTGTCGGCTAGGAGTGTAAAGTTGAGCTCATGTTTCGAGCAAAAGTTTTGGTGTGAACGTTCGCTATCGGGACTCACCCCCACAATGCGATAACCTCTTGCAGCAAGCGCCGCTTTACCATCACGCAGACTCTTTGCCTCCAACGTACATCCCGAGGTATTATCCTTAGGATAGAAATAGAGAACGGTCTTTCCGCCCTTGAGGTCAGCAAGCGATAGTGTATCGCCGTTTTGCGTTGGCAATGTGAAATCGGGTGCCATATCCCCTATCTTTAATTCAACCATATTCTTTTCCAATGTGAGAATAATATTTCAAAGTTAAGAAATTTTCTTTATTTATCATCAAATTTGGCTCCTTTTTTATTCTCGGTCATTCAATTTTTCTCGCGAATCTTTATTGCAGCCAAATAAATATTGGAATACGTTTGCAATCATTGCAATAAATACTAATGCTGCGAACATATATTTTATAATCCCCGATTAATCCCACATCATTACGGTTTGCACCTGCTCGTTGAACTCCTCTTGTGTAGTATTTAAGCGTTTGTAACATGCCGGGCAGCGTATCGGAGCTTCCGTTTCGACATAACTCTCGCAACCCACACAACGAGGCAACATTCCCATAGACTGATCCTGACTGTAATTAAACTCAGCACCACAGTGGCGACACTTGATTTGATAAGCAATTCCCATAGTAGTAATATTTTAAGTGGTTTAACAATTCATTTATCTTCGACCCCCGAAGAGCATCCCCAGCACCTCGGCGCCAATACCTATAACACACAACATGAAGAACAACATAGCAATCGTTTTTAATTGGTTTTCCTTTGTTTCACACTGCAAAGTAACCACCCCGTTGTGACAACTTGTGACACAACAAAAGAAATTGCAAAAAAAATTAAAGGGAAAGCGTTACAAACGTTACAAAACGTTACAAGCGTTACACACCTGTAACGGTGTAACGTGAAAAAGATGAAAGAGCAAAGATGAAAGTTCAAAGATAAAAGATGAAAATACAAATCCCCACATTACACCCCTGTAATGCAACGATTACATCTCACCCTTTGTACCCCAATGCTTGGCAACATATGAGGCGAGGTATTGCTCCAATTCTGGGCTGTCGATGATTTGAATATCGTCCATCAAACCCGCCACAAAGCGAGCCACACCTGCCAAGTTGGCAACATCGGTATCAAGCAGCCAGCCACCGTCTTTCAACGGCGTAATACACTGTTCAGCAAGAGGATACTCCTCGATAAGAAGATTATGAGAGAGCATACCAAGTCGAAGGCAAATATGGTAACGAGTCTCGCCATTCATTCGAAAAACATCAAGAAATCCCTGTCGATGTTCACTCTCCCATTGCCACTCCTGCTCCAGCTTCTGCACAAAGCCCACGCGAGATAGCCTAAAGAGCTTACACGAATGACTCTCGGTGTCGTAACACCACACCTGAACATAATTGGTCGTGAAAGCAAATGGCTCCACCACACGATCACGTACAACACTACCATGCGACGAGCGATAATCCTTAAGTATCACCTGACGATGCTCCTCAATAGCCTCTATCAGAGTATGCACCGTAGCCGCATTACCTCCTTGCACTATGGTATCGGCAAGAACTTTATTATCATAGACCGAATAGAGCTTACGCTTAAGATTCTGCTTCAAGAGATTAGTATCATCGATGCTCTCAATGGCTCGTTTCAAAATCACAGCCTCCTCCTCGGTGAAATGCACAAGCTGCGATATATCTTTAAAATGTGGCGACTCCTTATCCAAACGAATATAGCTACCACTCTTCTTTATCACAAAACCAGCCTCACGAAAGGTGTCAATATAACGATATATCGTACGACGTGACATATCAAGTCGCTGAGCTATATCATCGACGGTATAAGATGTATTCGCCGTGAGTAATTTCATCAGGCGCAACATTCGCTCTATTTTAGGCTGATCCATACAATTTTGCTTTTCGCAAAGATACAAAAAAAGGGTTGTACAACAAACAAGTTGCAACAACCCTCATATCATCACTATTAAAATAATTCTTTTTCTGCGTTTAATTTCCCTCCGCAGTGACAAACACAATCTCTCGCATTAACCCTTTGCCACCAATCGTTCCAACTCCTCGATTTGAGCCTTGAAAGCCTTATCGGTATCCATGAAGTTAGCGACGCTCTTACATGAGTGCAACACAGTTGCATGGTTACGTCCACCTATTGCAGAACCGATAGCTGCCAATGGCAACTTGGTATGCTGCTTAGCCAAATACATCGCCACCTGACGAGCCTGAGCCACCTCACGCGTACGCTTTGTAGAGTTGAAATCCTGAGCCGATATCTCGAAATACTCGCACACAATCTCAGTAATACGATTTATCGAAATCTCCTTCTGCGACACATGCACATAAGCCTTGAGCACCTCCTTTGCCAATGACGTAGATATTCGACGATTCAAGTACTGAGCATTAGCCTTGAGCGAGAGCAACGCTCCCTCAATCTCACGTATATTAGCCGAGATATTGTCTGCCAAATAATTCACTACATCTTCAGTCAAAGGCACACCCATGCTCTCAGACTTCGAACGAATAATCTTCAACTTAGTTGGGTAGTCAGGAGTATCAACATGCGCCGACAAGCCCCACTTAAATCGAGTCAACAGACGCTGCTCAATATCCTTCAACTCCACAGGTGGCTTATCCGAAGTAAGGATAATCTGCTTACCAGCCAACTGTAAGTGGTTAAAGATGTTGAAGAATGCATTTTGCGTTCCTGCCTTACCTGTAAGCTCCTGAATATCGTCGATGATGAGCACGTCAACCATCTGATAGAAACGGATAAAATCGTTTATCTCACCATTCTTATAAGCTGTTTGAAACTGCGCCTGAAACTTATTTGTAGAGACATACAACACCTGTAACTCGGGGTGACGCTCACGCACCTCATGACCAATAGCCTGCACGATGTGAGTTTTACCCAATCCCGAACCTCCATATATATATAAAGGGTTGAAAGGTGACGAACCGGGTGTCAATGCCACAGTCATACCTGCCGAACGAGCCAAACGATTGCACTCACCCTCGACATGTGTCGAGAAAGTGTACTTGCTGTTGAGCTGCGGGTCTATGCGCAGACGTCTGACACCCGGAATGGCAAATGGGTTCATGATGTTAGAGGTGTCGGTCTGTGCTACATGGCGAGAAATAGCCGTCATATCAGCATTAGCCGATACGGGTGTTTTCTCCTCGGTGTTTGGAACTGAATATAGCAAGCGAGTCTGGCGACCATACATCTGCATGATAGCTTGAGCAAATATCTTCATATAATTCTCCTGAATGTGCGTTACGTAGCTTGCGTTAGGCACCATCAAGCGAAGATTTGTTCCGTCAAATGATATGGGGTGTATAGGCTCAAACCACTTAGCAAACTCCACTTGTGAGGTTTGCTCCTTGATGCGATTCAAGCATACTTGCCATACTTCATTATTTGTATATGCGTTTGCCATTATTATCTCGTTATCTTGCTACTCCGTGTAAAAAAAATCGTTATTTTTGGCGCGAGTTTTGTCCCAGCCGCCTTGTTTGTTTGCTTTGCTGGATATTATTATATGGTTATCAATGAGTTATAAAAAACTACACCATTTTACTCCAACTAC
>JAFPAD010000014.1 GCA_017424405.1 Alistipes sp. | reverse complement strand
GCTTAAGATGCACGAGATGGGTATTCCAAAGGATATGGCGGCTGAGCTTTACAAGCCATTCGTTATCCGTAAGCTCATCGAGCGTGGAATCGTTAAGACAGTTAAGTCAGCAAAGAAGATTATCGATAGAAAGGATCCTGTTATCTGGGGTATCTTGGAGAACGTAATCAAGGGTCACCCAGTATTGATGAACCGTGCTCCAACCCTTCACCGTTTGGGTATTCAGGCATTCCAGCCTAAGCTCATCGAGGGTAAGGCAATGCAGCTTCACCCATTGGCATGTACGGCGTTCAACGCCGACTTCGACGGTGACCAGATGGCGGTGCACTTGCCACTTGGCAACGCCGCAATCTTGGAGGCTCAGATTTTGATGCTCGGTTCGCACAACGTCTTGAACCCTGCCAATGGTGCGCCTATCACCGTGCCATCACAGGACATGGTCTTGGGACTTTACTACATCACCAAGCCTCGTAATGGCGTTAAGGGTGATGGTCTTGTATTCTACGGTCCTGAGGAGGCTATCATCGCCTACAACGAGAAGCGCGCAGCATTGCACGCAACTGTTAAGTGCGTAGTTCGCGATGTTGATGATAATGGCAACGAGTTTGAGGAGTTGAAGGAGACTACTATTGGTCGTATTCTCTTCAACCAGGTTGTACCTCAGGAGGTTGGTTACATCAATACAGTCCTTACGAAGAAGTCATTGCGTGATATTATCGCCGTAGTCTTGAAGAAGGCGGGTGCTGATAAGGTTGCTAAGTTCTTGGATGACATTAAGAATATGGGTTACCGCATGGCGTTCCAGGGTGGTTTGTCATTTAACCTCGATGCTGTGTTGATTCCTGATTCAAAGCAGGAGCTCGTACAGGAGGGTTATGCTAAGGCCGACGCTATTATGGATGACTATAATATGGGTCTTATCACCAATAACGAGCGTTATAACCAGATTATCGACGTTTGGACAAACATCAATAATAAGCTTACAAAGCAGGTTATCGACACCTTGATTAAGGACCAGGATGGTTTCAACCCTGTATATATGATGCTTGATTCTGGTGCCCGTGGTTCTAAGGAGCAGATTCGTCAGCTTTCTGGTATGCGTGGTTTGATGGCTAAGCCTCAGAAGTCAGGTGTTGAGGGTGGTCAGCAGGTTATCGAGAATCCTATCCTCTCGAACTTTAAGGAGGGTCTTTCGGTGCTTGAGTACTTTATCTCTACTCACGGTGCTCGTAAGGGTTTGGCCGATACTGCGTTGAAGACTGCCGATGCAGGTTACTTGACACGTCGTTTGGTCGATGTAGCACAGGATGTTATCATCAACGAGGAGGATTGCGGTACATTGCGTGGTTTGACAGCTACTGCTATCAAGCGCAACGACGATGTTGTTCAGTCACTCTACGACCGCATCTTGGGTCGAACAGCGTTGAACGATGTTATTCACCCAATCACAGGCGAGGTTATCTGTGCTGCTGGTGAGGAGATTACCGAGGATATTGCCAAGGCTATCGATGAGTCACCATTGGAGTCAGTAGAGATTCGCTCAGTACTTACTTGTGAGTCACGTCGTGGTGTATGTGCTAAGTGTTACGGTCGTAACCTTGCAACAGCTCGCATGGTTCAGAAGGGTGAGGTTGTAGGTGTTATCGCAGCACAGTCAATTGGTGAGCCAGGTACTCAGCTTACACTTCGTACGTTCCACGTCGGTGGTGTTGCGGGTGGTTCAACTGTTGAGACAAACGTTATCTCTAAGTACAATGGTCGTTTGGAGATCGACGAGTTGCGTACAATCAAGGGTAAGACTGCCAGCGGTGAGGACGCAGACATCGTTATCTCACGTCAGTCTGAAATCCGCATCATAGATCCAAAGACTGAGATTACACTCTATACACACGCATTGCCTTATGCATCAACACTCTTCATGCAAGATGGTGCAGAGGTTAAGAAGGGCGACTTGATTTGCGAGTGGGATCCATATAACGCAGTAATCATCGCCGAGACTGAGGGTAAGATTGCTTACGAGAGCATCATCGAGGGTGTTACTTACCGCGATGAGCGCGATGAGCAGACAGGTCTTTCAGAGAAGGTGGTTATCGAGTCTAAGGATCGTACAAAGAACCCTGTTATCCACATCGTGAATAAGGAGGGTGAGGAGATTAAGTCTTACAACTTGCCTGTTACGGCTCACATCATCGTTAAGGATAACGCTAAGATTAAGGCTGGCGATATCTTGATTAAGATCCCTCGTGCCGTAGGTAAGGGTGGTGGCGATATCACCGGAGGTCTTCCACGTGTTACTGAGCTCTTCGAGGCTCGTAACCCATCGAACCCAGCTATCGTATCTGAGATTGATGGTGAGGTAACATTCGGTAAGATTAAGCGTGGTAACCGCGAGGTTATCGTTACTTCAAAGCAGGGTGACGTATGTAAGTACTTGGTGCCACTGTCACGTCAGATTGTGGTTCAGGAGAACGACTACGTTAAGGCAGGTATGCCATTGTCAGATGGAGCAACAACACCAAGCGATATCCTTCGCATCTTGGGTCCTACAAAGGTTCAGGAGTACATCGTAAACGAGGTACAGGAGGTTTACCGTATGCAGGGTGTGAAGATCAACGACAAGCACTTTGAGGTTATCGTTCGTCAGATGATGAGCAAGGTGAAGATTGAGGATCCAGGTGATTCACGCTTCTTCGAGGATCAGATTGTTGATAAGTGGGAGTTCATGGACGTGAACGACGAGCTTTACGACAAGGTAGTTGTTGAAGATGCAGGTGATTCTCAGAATGTACAGCCTGGTCAGATTATCTCAATGCGTAAGTTGCGCGATGAGAACTCTTCGCTTAAGCGTCGTGATATGAAGCTCGTGAAGGTTCGCGACATCGTTCCTGCTACATCAAATCAGGTACTTCAGGGTATCACTCGTGCGGCATTGCAGACATCGAGCTTCATCTCGGCTGCATCGTTCCAGGAGACTACTAAGGTCTTGAACGAGGCTGCTATCCAGGGTAAGATCGACCCATTGGAGAACTTGAAGGAGAACGTAATCTGTGGTCACTTGATTCCTGGTGGTACAGGTCTTCGCGACTACGACAACTTGGTTGTAGGCTTGAAGTCAGACCTCGCAGAGTTGGGTGCTCAGGCAGAGTAATGAACACTTAAGTTGGGCTGTGCCCACATGATATTTGAAAATAGCTCAACCGAAAGGTTGGGCTATTTTTTTCGGAATTATACAGTTTAGTGTTGTAAATACTACGTCATTGCGAGAAACCATAGGTTTCGTGGCAATCTCATCACTTTTATAGCTGGAGTAGATTCCCAGTCGGACTAAAGTCCTCCTCGGAGTGACACAACACTAAACTATATAATTCCGATTTTTTTTGCATTGCATAGATGATGGGAACAAAAATTTATACACTTTATCGCATGCGCTTCGGTGTTTTGTGATGGCGGGAATGGAAATATTTTCGATTTTGAATTCTGAATTTTGAATTATTATGTACCTTTGATGAAGTAAATACCAAATGTTTGAGATATGAAGCAGAGTTGGAAGCCGGGAACAATGATATATCCTTTGCCTGCGGTGTTGGTGAGCGTTGGTGAGACCGAGCAGGAGTATAATCTTTTCACAGTGGCGTGGACGGGTACGGTGTGTACCAATCCTCCCATGTGTTATATTTCGGTACGCCCAGAGCGACACTCGTATGAGATATTGAAACGTACGGGCGAGTTTGTGATAAACCTTACTACGGCTCGTCTGGCACGTGCTACGGATTGGTGTGGCGTGCGTTCGGGTAGGGATTATGATAAGTTCTCGGAGATGGGACTTACGCCTGTGGCGGCAGCTCAAGTGAAAGCTCCGGTTGTTGAGCAGTCGCCTGTGTCGATAGAGTGCAGGGTGCGACAAATTATTCCGCTTGGCTCGCACGATATGTTTATCGCAGATGTAGTCAATGTTTTGGTCGATGAGGAGTATATCGATAAGGAGAGTGGAAAACTCGACCTTCAACGAGCAGAACTCATCACCTATTCGCACGGAGAATATTTCCGTTTGGGCGACGTTATAGACCATTTTGGCTGGTCTGTTAGAAAGCGAGATAAAAAGTCAAAATCAAGACGTTAATATAGCCTATATGTTGGATATTAAAGACTCTGTTTTTCCTGCAAATGTTTGACTTGCAGGAAATTTTTTGTATATTTGTAATGATTTTGGCGGACTGTATAGAAATGATATCTTTATTCGATAAGAGGGGAGGTAAATGATAAATAGTCAGCCTATTGTATATGGGAAAAATAGGTTAAAATGAAAAGGGTAATAATTCTATTTTTGTTGATGGTTTGGGCTGTGAATCTTTCGGCTCAGACTCAGCAGGAACTTATTCAAGCATACCGTAATGGCACCTTGACACAGGAGCAGATTGATGCCTTGCGAAACCAGCACCAAACAAAGGCTGACAATGTGAAGCGTACACGTACGGTTAATATCGAAGCGGCATCTACGGGTAATGCTGTTGCAGAGACGAATCAAGATCTTACGAACATGGTAGCAGATCCTCAGACTGGATATGCCGAGACTCTTGCGACAGGTGTGGCTAATGTCGTTGCAACAAATACGGAACGTAGAATCTTTGGTCACGATTTATTTAGAAATAGCCGTTTGACTTTTGAACCTAATTTGAAGATTGCCACTCCCAAGAACTATGTTTTGGGTGTTGGTGATGAGGTGATTATCGACATTTGGGGTGATGCACAGATGGCGATGAGCCAAACAATCTCTTCGGAGGGTAGAATCAATATCTCGGGTGTAGGACCGGTATTTTTGTCGGGTCTTACGATAGAGGAGGCGAGTGTGCGTTTGCGTCGTTCGTTGGCTACAATTTACGAGGGCTTGAACGACGGAACGGTTAAGATGAAACTCTCGCTTGGTAGCATTCGTAGTATTCAGGTGAATCTCGCAGGCGAGGTTGGCACCGCAGGTACCTATACACTCCCATCGTTGGCAACTCTCTTCCATGCGTTGCATGTGGCTGGCGGAGTGAATAATTTGGGTACGATGCGTTCTATTCAGGTATATCGCGACGGTAAACTCCTCTCGGAAGTAGATGTTTACGACTATATACTCAATGGTAAGACCGAGCGTGATATAGCTTTGCGCGATGGTGATTTAATTACCGTGCCTGCGTATAGCAAACTTGTTGAAGTATCGGGTCAGGTGAAGCGACCTATGTTTTACGAGATGAAGAACGATGAAACCATCGCCGACGTGATTAAGTTTGCTGGTGAATTTACCAACGAAGCTAATCGTGATGTTGTTAATATTACACGCCGTCAGGGTGGTGAGTTTAAGTCGTTTACGGTAAATGGTGGCGATTTTGACTCGTTCGTGTTGGAGGATGGTGATGTGCTCTCTGTTGCGGGAAGTATTGACCGTTATGAAAACCGAGTTCAGATTAAGGGCGCTGTTTATCGTGAGGGATATTATGCCATTGATGATAACGTAAAGACCATTAAGCAGCTCATTGCGCGAGCAGATGGCTTGCGTGAGGACGCTTTTATGGCTCGTGCATTGCTTTACCGCGAGAAGCCTGATTGGACATTGGAGGTTGAGGCTGTTGATTTGGCTGCGCTGATGTCTGGAGCTATTGCTGATATTGAACTGCGTGCAAATGATATGTTTGTTATTTCATCGGTATCGCAGATGCAGGAGGAGTATAACGTAACAATCTTTGGTGCTGTGAAGTCGCCCGACACATATCCCTATGCTGAGGGTATGACCGTCGAGGATTTGGTGGTGTCGGCAAATGGTCTGTTGGAGTCGGCTGCCACAGCAAATGTAACTATCACACGTCGAATAAAGAATCCGAAGAGTATGCAGGTTAGTGAGCAACTCTTCGAGATGTTCACCATTGAACTTAAGGACGGTTTAGCTGTGGGGCAGGATAAAGGCTTTGTACTTCAACCGTTTGACCAAGTTTATGTTCGACGTTCTCCGGTGTATGTCACTCAAAGCACCGTGACAGTGAAAGGCGAGGTGGCATTTGCTGGTAATTATCCTTTGTCGCACCGTAATATGCGCCTTTCGGAGGTGGTTATGGCAGCGGGAGGCGTTACGCATGGAGCATATCTCGAGGGTGCTTATCTGTTGCGCAAGATGACCGAGGAGGAGCTTATGCAGCAACAGGCTTTGCAGCAGATTGTCGATGCACAGGCTCGTCGCGCCCGTCAAGAGGATATACATGCTGTGGATTTGGATGGCGTGAAGTTGCAGGAGGTGTATTCTGTGGGAATTCGTTTGGATAGAGCTATAGATGAGCCTAATTCTGATTTTGATGTGGTATTGCGTGATGGCGATATTATCTACGTTCCAGAGTATAACGCTACGGCACGAGTTTTAGGTGCGGTGTTATATCCTAATACAGTTACTTACACCGAGGGCAAGAGCGTAAAGTATTATGTCAAGTCGTCGGGTGGATTCGACAATGCAGCTCGCAAGCGAGGAGTCTTTGTTATTCACATGAACGGAATGGTTGAGGCTGGTTTACGAGCAGAGGTTCGTCCTGGCTCGATTATCGTTGTGCCAACTAAGACTAATCGTGGCGAATTTAGATGGAGCGATATAGTTCAAGGTATCTCAAGCACCGCCTCGATGACGGCAGTGGTTTTATCGGCTATAAGTTTGACAAAGTAGAATAAAGTTATGAATCTGGTTCAAAACAATATACCTGCCGAGGAGCAGGAGATTGATTTGTTGGAGTTAATTCAGCGAATGTGGCATAACCGTAAGTTTATCATTAAGATAACGCTTGCGTTTATGTTGTTGGGTCTGCTTGTGGCATTGTTTAGTGCGAAGGAATATACTGCATCGTGTGATGTTGTGCCTCAGACATCAGGCAACACTACAAGTTCACAAATGTCGTCATTAGCTCGCTTGGCGGGTATAAATATTGCACAAAATCAAGATGTGAAGGTGTTATCGCCATTTGTGTATGAGAATATTTTGTCGAGTGCACGTTTTCGCAAGGAGTTGATGATGACGCCAATAGATTTTAAGAAGGCTGATGGTCCTATGAGTTTTTATGACTACTACACAAGTGAAGAGTTCAATAAACCTTCCGTTGTGGACTACGTCTTGAAATATACCATCGGCTTGCCCGGTGTCATCATGGGTGCAATTCGAGGCGATCAACCCGAGCCTAACAACGAAACTTTGAATGAGTTGCCAACTCAGATTGAGACTTTGACAAAAGATGAGTATAGGGTGATTAGGCAGTTATCAGGTGCCATATCTTTAACTCTTGATGAAGATAAAGGTTATGTGACTATCGTAGCAACCATGCCTGAGCCTTTGGCTGCCGCACAGCTTGCGCAGGCTACTGTCGATTTGTTGCAGAAGTACATCACCGAGTTTAAGGTTGAGAAGGTGCAGTCGAATTTGGATTTTATACAGCAGCGTCACGATGAGGTGAAGCGCGATTTTGAAGATGTGCAGGCTCGCCGAGCTCGTTATCGCGATGCTAACCACAACACCATCAAGAATCAGGCTCGTATAGAACAGGAACGTTTGGAGGCAGAGTATCAGTTGGCAATGAACGTCTATGGTGAGTTGGCTATGCAGCTCGAGCAGGCAAAGATAAAGGTGAAGGAGACAACACCTATCCTCACTATCATCAATCCGGTTACCGTTCCTTTTAATAAGAGTAAGCCCCGTCGTGCAATGATTTTGTTTGTATTCACATTTTTGGGCGCAGTTGTTGGTATGGGTGGCGTGTTGTTGTTGCCAGCGGTTGCCGATATTGTAGGCTCAGAGCGTATGAAAGGGTGGATTGCTGACCTTCCTCAAATGGTGGATTAGATAAGTTGTTGTGGGTAAACTAATATGAGACCATAAAAGGTACACAGATTTTAATAGATACAATGGGCGAGATTAGTTATTTATTTTTACCGTTTGTAATAGCTGCAATGGTTGTATTTCTAATACAGCCGTCATTGGTTAAGATTGCTCACATGAAGTCGATTGTGGACAATCCTTCAGCAAGAAAGTTGAACAATGTTCCTGTTCCTGTGTTGGGTGGCGTTGCGGTATTTTTTGGTATAATGTTCAGCCTCGCTTTAGCGGGATACTATGTCGAGGGTATGAATATTGAGTTTGAGATTATTATCGCCATGCTCATTATGTTATACACGGGTGTGGGCGATGATATCTTGCAGCTTTCTCCTCGCACACGATTTATATCGCAGATATTTACCGTATGTTTGATGATGTTCCTTTGCGGAATATACATAGATAATTTCCATGGGTTGTGGGGTGTATATCGTTTACCATGGTATATAGCAGTGATACTTACAATCTTCTCAAGTGTGGGAATTATAAACTCTATCAACCTTATAGATGGAGTTGATGGCTTGTGCTCAGGCTATGGAATGTTTGTTTCGATTATGTTTGCAATATGTTTTATGCGATTGGGCGATTGGTCGTATGTTGTATTGTCATTGGCAGTTGCGGGAGCCCTTTTTCCCTTTATGTTGCATAATATATTCGGGCAGAAGTATAAGATGTTTTTGGGCGATGGAGGCTCGTTGGTGTTGGGTTTCCTATGCTCGTTGTATGTTATGCGAATAGTCCAGTCGGGTGATGATGTTGTGACAGGTTCCGTTGTTAGTTTTACATTGGCGGTGTTAGCTATCCCTGTCTTTGATACGGTAAGGGTTATGGTTGCTCGAGTGGTGCGAGGTCGTTCTCCATTCAGTCCCGATAAGACACACTTGCATCATATGTTTATTGATTTAGGCTTCAGTCATGTGATTACGACATTAAACATCATAGCACTCAATGCCTTAATCGTGTTTGTGTGGCATATATGCAATGTTTACGACTTTAGCCCAGAGGTGCAGCTATATGTAACCATTGCGTCGGGTATTGCTGCTACAAGCGGATTATATTATGGAATAAATTATATAAAACAAAAACAAGTAACCCTATACTCGAAGCTACAAAGTATTGTTGGAAAGTACAGCATACGACGCACTGGGTTTTTCCTTAAGTTGCAGGATATGTTAGATAGGTAGCTATTGTTAGAAGATATATTAAAGAATTTTGCTATGCCACAAATTTCAGACCGTGCAGTGAAGATGCCTGCCTCGCCCATTCGTAAATTGGGACCTTTAGCCGATGAGGCTAAGCGTCGAGGTGTGAAGATATACCATCTTAATATTGGACAGCCCGACCTTCCTACACCTAAGGAGGGCTTGGAGGCTTTGAAAAAGATAGATAGAGAGTTGTTGGAATATAGCCCAAGCGACGGATTTCTTTCGCTAAGGGAGAAGTTGGTTGGATATTACGATCAGTATCAGATTAAGCTCCAGCCTGAAGATATAATCATCACCACAGGCGGCTCGGAGGCTGTGTTGTTTGCCTTTATGTCGTGCCTAAATCCGGGTGATGAGATTATCATTCCTGAGCCAGCCTATGCCAATTATATGGCATTCGCAATCTCGGCAGGTGCGGTTATTCGTACCGTTTCCACCTCTATTGAGGAGGGCTTTGCGTTGCCTAAGGTTGAGCAGTTTGAGAAACTTATCAATGAGCGCACGCGAGGCATATTGATTTGTAATCCCAATAACCCGACGGGTTATCTCTATACCCGTAAGGAGATGAATCGCATACGCGATTTGGTTAAGAAGTACGATTTGTTCCTCTTCTCGGACGAGGTCTATCGTGAGTATATCTATACCGGCTCACCTTATATCTCGGCGTGTCACTTGGAGGGCATTGAGGAGAATGTTGTGCTTATTGATTCTGTGTCGAAGCGTTACTCGGAGTGTGGTATTCGCATCGGAGCGCTGATTACCAAGAACCACACCTTGCGTAATGCCGTCATGAAATTCTGTCAGGCACGTCTTAGCCCACCGTTGATAGGTCAGATTATTGCCGAGGCATCAATGGACGCTTCGCGCGCCTATATGATTCACACCTATGAGGAGTATATCGAGCGTCGTAACTGTTTGATTGATGGTCTGAATAAGATTCCGGGAGTCTATTCTCCTATCCCTATGGGTGCATTCTACACCGTTGCTCGCTTGCCTATTGACGATAGCGACAAGTTCTGTGCATGGTGCCTTTCGGAGTTTGATTATGAGGGTGAGACCGTTATGATGGCACCTGCTTCTGGTTTCTACACCGACCCCAATAAGGGACGTGATGAGGTGCGTATAGCCTACGTGCTCAATAAGGAGGATTTGCGTCGCGCGTTGTTTATTTTGGGTAAGGCTTTGGAGGCATATCCGGGTAGAGTGAACCCTTAATTCTGATTGCAAATGTTACTACACGATAAACTCAAGGCGTGGCATTTGATTCTTGCATCGCAGTCGCCACGTCGTCGTCAACTACTTGCCGAGGCTAATATTGATTATCAACTTGCACCTAGGTTTGAGTGTGACGAGGTCTATCCCGACGATTTGCCCGCAGTGGAGGTTGCCGAGTATTTGTCGCGCCTCAAAAGCGAGGCTTATCCGCAGTCATTGGGTAAAAGGGACATTCTCTTAACAGCCGATACCGTAGTCGTAGCACATGACCAGATACTTGGCAAACCTGCCAATGCTGATGAGGCTGTGGCGATGATAGAGCTATTGTCGGCGGGAGAGCATGAGGTGATAACGGGCGTGACACTGCGTAGTGCCGAACGAGTAAAGAGTTTCTCCTCTCACTCGAAGGTGCGTTTTCGTGAGTTGTCGCGCGAGGAGATTGAGTACTACGTAAAAACCTATGCTCCGATGGATAAGGCGGGCGCATACGGCATTCAAGAATGGATAGGCTATGTGGGTATCGAAGGTATCGAAGGCTCCTTCTACAATGTCATGGGACTCCCCGTGCAACGCCTCTATTGTGAGTTAGATAGTTTTGTAGGGTAGGCAAACAATAAAAGAGCTGCTATGATGGCAGCTCTTTTTATTTGTAAAGATGGGGAGTATATTATCCCATTCTCATCAATCCGTTGCGTGGTGATGCATCGAGTCGTATTGCGATGAATACGAGTATGGTGAAAGCAACCAGCGACGATCCTCCATAACTTAGGAATGGCAATGGAATACCCATCACGGGCATCAGTCCCACATTCATACCAATGTTTACCAATACGTGGAACAGAAGAATTGACGCTACGCAATAGCTGTATATACGTCCAAATGGCTCCTCTTGTCGCTCACCCATCTTCATCAGACGTAGTATAAGCAGACACAACAGCGTAAGCACAAATGCCACACCAACAAAACCCCACTCCTCACCTACGGTGCAGAAGATGAAGTCGGTCTCTTTCTCAGGTACGAAGTATTTGTTCTGTGTGCCCTCCATGAAGCCCTTGCCAAATAGACCGCCAGAACCGATAGCAATTTTCGCCTGATTTACGTTGTAGTCCGCACCCTTAGGGTCGCTCATGATACCCAAGAAACTCAAGATACGCAACTTTTGGTGGGGCTGCAGTACCGACTCGAAAATCTTATCAGCTGTGGGGACAATAATCATCGAACCTATGAACAATCCCGCCGAGAGAAATATGGCCGATATGTTCTTGCGGAATGCATAGATAGCCGCAACGATAATGGCTACGATGACAGTGATGACTAGACATGTATAACCACTCAACGCCTCCTCCAGCATCAATGCCGATGCACCATATAGTAGGAACGACGATGCGGCTATGGCTGCTATGAAGATGGTGTGTTCTCGCCAATGGCCAATCATCATGGCGTTACAGAAGGTGAAAATAAGCACCAACAACATCAGCAGGAACAGAGGTGTGAATAGGAATGAAAAGATGAACAGCACCGCCATCATTATCAGGGGAATACATATCCACTTGTTCAAACCTTCGCGATAGAGTACTATGATGAACGAGCACAACACTACACCCGAACCTGTGTCGTTTTGCATGATGATAATGGCCAACGGTAGCAGGATGATAAATCCCACATGTATCATGTCTCCCAACTTGCTAATAGAGTAATTATAGTTACTCATCAGTCGTGCAACTGCCAGGGCTACGGTGATTTTCGTAAACTCCACAGGTTGTATTACAAAACTACCAAACGTGTACCACGCCTTTGCTCCGTTCAGCGGTCGGGCAAGAGAGTCGGGTAGTACCACCGTACCAAAAATCAGTATCACACCAATGGCGTATGCGTAGTAGGCATACATGTGGTAGTAGCGTGAGTCGAGCAATAGGATTGTGAGTGCACCCACCAATGCCACACACGCCCAAGCCGCCTGCTTGATGTGAAAGTGCGAGAACGAGAAGAAGTCGGTGATGGTGGCATCTTCAAATGATACAGAGGTGATGCAGGTCAAGCCCGACAACACAAGCAGTAGGTAGAGAATCACAGCTACGCGATCCACACCTTCAAATAGCGGTATGTTATTACTTCTTCGTGACATTTTGATAACGGCGCGGTAAATAGTAAGGTAAATTCTTCACCTGCTCCACCATTTGTGGGCGGGTGATGGTGTCGGTGAGATATAGCTCCTCAAGCAGGCTGGCGATAGGCAATGCTGCCGAGGCACCAAAGCCTCCATGCTCGACATACACCGAGATCGCAATCTTGGGGTTGTCCTTTGGTGCAAACGAGAGGAATGTCGAGTGGTCACGACCGTTAGGGTTCTGTGCCGTACCTGTCTTACCACATACGTCCCACCCCGGTAGATATGCACGGTATGACGTTCCTGCGCCTGCGACGTTGGCACCCTTCCACATACCCTCTACGATAGGCTCGAAGTATTTTGCATCGACACCCGAATATTGTTTCTCGTAGAAGCGTCTGTCAATGGAGTCTTGTCCCTCGATAGCCTTCACGATGTGAGGAATGTAGTAATAACCTCGGTTAGCAACTATGGCTGCAAGGTTTGCCATCTGCAAAGGTGTGCAGCCAAGCTCTCCCTGACCAATCGATAGCGACAGCACCGTGTAGCTGTTCCACGAACCACGATAGATGCGGTTGTAGAATTCTGTGTCGGGGACATATCCTCGTTGCTCGTCCAAGAAGTCGCTGTCGAGCTTTCTACCATAGCCGAAGCTGTTTACATACTCAACCCATTTGTCCAAGCCCTCCTTCACATCTTTATATTTGCGATTTTCGATGATGTCGCGGAAGACATAGCAGAAGTAGGCATTGCACGACTGCGCCACAGCATTGCGCAAATCCAAAGGCGAGGCGTGAGGGTGACAACCCATCTTCTTCTTACCATAGCTATAACCTCCATGACAAGGGTAGGCGTGGGCTGGGGTCAATACCCCCTCCTGCAAACCTATCAGACCCTGCACCAACTTAAATGTTGAGCCCGGAGGATACTTCGCCTGCACGGCGCGGTTGAACATAGGCTTCTGCACATCGTTGAGCATACGCATGTAGTTGTTACCTCTGTCGCTACCCACCATGTCGTCGGGGTCGAACGTTGGAGATGATGCCATGACCAGAATCTCTCCCGATGAAGGCTCAATAGCCACTACGGCTCCAATCTTTCCCCTCATCAACTCTTCGGCGAACGCCTGCAACCTCACGTCGATGGTTGAGGTTATCCTCTTGCCCGGAATAGGCAACGTGTCGTACATGCCGTCCATGTATGAGGCCTTGATGGCACCATGAGCATCGCGTTCAAGAATCTTGACTCCATCTTTACCTCTGAGGTATTTCTCGTATGCGCGCTCCAAGCCACTACGCCCGATGTAGTCGCCCATTTTGTACTCTCCGCCACCATTCTTTATATCCTTGTCATTAACTTCGCCCAAGCTACCCAATAAGTTTCCTCCAATCTTGCGCGGATATTGACGTACGGTACGCTTAATGGTGTAGAAGCCGGGGTAGTTATGCTCTTCGAAACGAAGTTTAGCCTCCTGTGATACGTAGTTCTTTATCAGGTAAGGAGCTCTGGGTGTCATGCGGGCATTCTTAAGCTCTCGGACCATCTTCTCCTTTGATATGTCCACAACGTTGCACAAACGCATGGTGTCGAAACCCTGTTTGTCCATGTCGCGCCACACCACCATAAGGTCATAGCACTCCTTGCTCTGTACGATAAACTCACCGTTACGGTCCACCACCTCACCTCGTGGCGCATACTGCACCTCATAACGCAAAACGTTGTTTGCCGCCATGCGTTTGTATTGGGTGTCGATAAGTTGTAAGTAACCCGTGCGGCATGCGATAATCACAAAGATGGATATGACTATCCATCTGAGTATTGATTGTCGAACGTATGAATCGTTATTTGACATAGCTTATCGGGTGAGAATCTTCTCGATAAATAATTTTACAAAATAGTAGATAAAGAGTATCGCAGCGATGTCGCTCACCACCAAACGCAAAAGAGTGTGGAAGATGTGTAGCAGCGACAACGACTCCATCGTGAAGTATATCAAGCTGTGGAGTACGACCATGGCGATGATATACCATCTGAAGTTTTTCTCAGGAATGCGATGCAGCGATGAATCGGAAGCGTCGGTGCCCAACGCATGTCCTGTCACCATCTTAACCACAAAGGAGCGTAGAAATCCCGTAGCGGTAGTGGCGATGACGTTCAAGCCGCCCATGCCTGTCATGACATCAATCGTTAGACCCAACAGAGCCGACAATCCAACCATCCATATCGGTTTGGTGTCGAGGGGTAGGAGTATGATAAACGCTACATATATGAGTGGGTGAAAATAGACGCTCAGTGATATGTTGTCAATAAGAAATACCTGCAACAGCACCAGCGTTATGAATGCACCAGCGTATATAAGATTCTTCTGCATGTTATTAGCTAATTTTCACGTTGTGGATTACTCTCTAAATCGGTTATCTCGCCGTAATCGACATTCTCAATCAATATGACGTTGTTCAGTTTAGTCATATCGGCAGCAAGACGCACCGTTACATTGTATGAGGTTTGGGTGTCGTTGATGGCGTAGCTCTCCACGTAACCAATCTTAATACCTTCGGGGAAGAAGTGCGATAGACCCGTAGCTACAACCTCATCACCAATCTCTATGTCGGCATGCTTCGACAAATCTGTCATCTCCACCTTGTAAGGGCTTTTGCCCGACCAATATATCGAACCGAAATGTTCGTCACCAGCAATCTTGCCACTCGTGCGGAAGTCGATGTTGAGCATAGGCAACACCACCGAATAGCGCTCCGAGCAACCAACCACATAACCAATCATCATTCCCGAAGGTGAGATTACTGCCATGTCCTCCATAACGCCATGCATAAGTCCGCGATTGATGGTTATGAAGTTACGGCTACGGCTGATACTATTTGCGATGATGCGAGCCGTAGTGTAGCGATATTGAGAGAGTGATTCTATCATCGCAGGGTCGATGTTGTCGAGAGTCAGGGAGTCGGTTGCGGCATCTACATCTCTGCCTCGGTAATATGCCAATGCTTGCTCCAACTCGGCAACACGCTGCGAGAGAGCCTCATTTTCGCCTCTGAGGGTGAAATAGTGCTTCACGCCGAAGATGGAACTTTGTACACCTCCCGCGATGCTATGTGCACGCGAGAGAATCTTTGCCTGCGTGTAGTATGAGGATTGCGCATAATGATTCAGTGCTATGGCTTCTATGGTGATGAAGATTAGCACTACATATATGCGGCGTATAAATTCTATAAGTTTATACATTGGTCTAAAAAAAGAGGCTATTAACAAAACTTGTTAGACAGCCTCATTAGTGAACGTTTCAGTCCCCTGTTAACGTATGCAACTTCAGGACTTATTTAATAAAGAATGAAAACTTGTCAATGTTCTTCATCGCAATGCCTGTTCCGCGAGCAATGGCGCGCAATGGATCCTCAGCGATGTGGAATGGCAAACCTGACTTGTTTGACAAACGTCTATCCAAGCCCTTAATCAAGGCACCACCACCTGCCAAATATACACCCTTCTTTACGATGTCGGCATAAAGCTCTGGTGGCATTGTCTCCAACACCTTCATAAGCGCTGCGTCCAACTTCACGAGTGACTTCTCCAAAGCGTATGCAATCTCGTTGTAAGAGAGAGTAACGGTCTGAGGTAACGAAGTAAGAATGTTAGGACCTGTAACTACGAAATCCTCTGGCTCGTCCTCCAACTCAGGCACGGCAGCACCGATGGCACACTTGATAGCCTCGGCTGTACGCTCTCCGATGCGGATATTGTGTTGCTGACGAACATAGTTCTTAATATCCTCAGTGAATACGTCACCTGCTACGTTGATTGACTCAGAACATACGATACCACCCAATGAGATACAAGCAATCTCTGATGTACCACCACCGATGTCGATAATCATGTTACCCTCAGGAGCCTCTACGTCCAAGCCTGCACCAAGAGCTGCTGCCATAGGCTCGAAAATCATATATACGTCACGACCACCAGCGTGCTCTGCTGAGTCACGTACGGCGCGAATCTCAACGTTTGTTGAACCTGAAGGGATACAGATAACCATGCGAAGTGAAGGCGAGAACATGCTGCTTGTTGTACGCACCTTCTTAATCATGCCGCGCAACATAAGCTCCGTAGCGTTGAAGTCGGCGATAACACCTGCCTTCAATGGGCGGATTGTCTTGATGTTAGGGTTGGTCTTCTCGTACATCTGGCGAGCCTGCTGTCCGATAGCCATAACTTTGCCTGTGTGAGCGTCCAATGCAACGATTGAAGGCTCATCAACAACGACCTTGCCGTTGTAAATAATCAGGGTATTGGCTGTACCCAAGTCGATAGCCAATTCCTGTGTTAAAGAAAAAAATCCCATATTTGTATTTAATTATTATTCAATTGTTTATGCGTCGCAAACGAACTCATTGTTAGCCCTTTACAACTGTGTCGAAGCAAAAAAATGCCATTGACCCTACAAAGGTAGTGAAAAGATGAGTAAATTTTCCAACTTTTTGAGGAAATTTTTATTATTTTTGCAATCGTAAACATACCAAGATAAAAAGATGATAAATTCACAAGATAAATGTGCTATCATTGGATATGGTAGTTGGGCTACGGCAATCGTGAAGATACTCACGGAAAACGGGATACATGTCAATTGGCATATTTTAAATCCCGATGTTCAACAATCGGTAGAGACTGAGGGTCGTAATTGCAAATATCTACGCGATGTCGATTTGAACGCTTCAATCATTGAGGTGTCGGACGACATCAATAAAGTTGTGGAAGATGTCAAGGTGGTGATACTCGCTATGCCTTCGGCATTCGTGAAGAAAGTTATGGAGCCTCTGACTGTGTCGCTCTCTGATAAATTTGTGATTTCAGCAGTCAAGGGCATCGTTCCAGATGATTATATTCCAATCACTGATTACGTAATATCGCACTATAAGGTGCCAGAGAATCATGTGGCTATCATCACCGGTCCCTCGCATGCCGAGGAGGTTGGTTTGAGCCGCTGGTCATATCTTACTGCGGTGTGTCGCAATGTTGAGGCTCGTGCAATGATGGTGGAGATGTTCTCTCGCCCATATATTCGAGTTATGGAGTCAGATGACATCGAGGGTGTGGAGTATGCAGCTATCATGAAGAATATCTATGCCATTGCAGTAGGTATGGCAAATGGATTGGGATATGGTGACAATTTCGTGGCTGTGCTTATTGCTAATTGCGCTGCCGAGATGAGTCGTATGTTCGAGTCGTTCGGTGGAGCATCTCATAACGTGTTGGCATCGGCATGCTTGGGCGATTTGCTTGTGACCTGCTATTCGACATATAGCCGTAACCGTCGTTTCGGTCTGCTCATAGGTCGAGGTTGTACGGTGCGCAGCGCTATGAACGAGATGACCATGATTGCTGAGGGCTACTATGCTGCAAAGTGTATTCGCCACACTGCCGCACAGCGTAATGTAGAGATGCCTATTGCCGATATGGTCTATGAGGTGTTGTACCACGGAGCTTCGGCGCGTCGTCGCATGCGCGAGCTCACAATCAAGTTGAAGTAGAATTTTTTAAATCATAATAAAACTAAATAACAATGAGTTTGATGAAATTAGACGTAGCTAAGTCGGGTGTTGTTATCACTCCTGAGATGAAGGCTGCGGCACAGAAGGCTAATGAGTTGTTGCACTCAGGTGAGGGCGCAGGTAACGATTTCTTGGGTTGGGTAAACCTCCCATCATCTATCGACGCAGAGCAGATTGCTGCTATCGAGGCACAGGCTGCTAAGTTGCGCGAGAAGGCTGAGGTTGTAATCTGCATTGGTATCGGAGGTTCTTACCTCGGCGCAAAGGCTGTTATCGAGGCTATGAGCAACTCTTTTGAGTTCTTGAATAAGAAGCACGCTAACCCAACAGTGGTTTTCGCAGGTCAGAATATCTCGGAGGATTATACTCACGAGCTTTTGGAGGCTACAAAGGAGTACTCTGTAGCTGCTATTGTAATCTCTAAGTCGGGTACTACAACCGAGCCAGCTATCGCGTTCCGCCTTATCAAGGCTGAGTTGGAGAAGCGTTACGGCAAGGCTGAGGCTGCTGAGCGTATCGTGGCTATCACTGACGCTGCTCGTGGTGCACTCAAGACACTCGCTACACAGGAGGGTTATCCTACATTCGTAATTCCAGATGACGTGGGTGGTCGTTTCTCAGTTCTCACTCCAGTAGGTTTGTTGCCATTGGCTGTTGCTGGTATCGACATCAAGGCTTTGGTTGCTGGCGCTCAGGCTATGGAGAAGGCTACTGCGGCTGATGTGGCTGTTGAGGAGAACCTTGCTGCCCAGTACGCAATCGTACGTAACGAGCTCTACAAGGCTGGCAAGAAGGTTGAGATTTTGGGTTCTTACGAGCCTAAGTTGCAGTATGTTGCCGAGTGGTGGAAGCAGCTCTATGGCGAATCAGAGGGTAAGGACGGCTTGGGTATCTTCCCAGCAAGCGTAACTCTCACAGCCGATCTCCACTCTATGGGTCAGTACATTCAGGAGGGTGAGCGCACATTGTTCGAGACTATCATCTCTGTTGAGAATGCAAAGCACACAGTGACAGTTGAGGCTGAGGAGGCTAACCTCGACGGCTTGAACTTCCTCGCTGGCAAGCGCATCTCTGAGATTAACAAGATGGCTGAGCTCGGCGTTCGTTTGGCTCACATCGACGGTGGCGTTCCACAGCTCTGCATCGAGATTCCTGCTATCGACGAGACTTCTATCGGTGCTCTTATCTACTTCTTCGAGAAGGCGTGCGGTATCAGCGGTTATATCCTTGGTGTAAACCCATTCAACCAGCCAGGTGTTGAGGCTTACAAGAAGAACATGTTTGCTCTTCTCGACAAGCCAGGTTATGAGGAGGAGTCAAAAGCAATCAAGGCTCGCTTGTAAGAAATAAAAAGAAAATAACGAGGCTATTTCTGCGTTATGCTTGCCCTCGAAATCCTCATTTACGTCAAGTAAACTGCGGTTTCTCGGTCTGCGCAAGCCTAAAAATATCTCTCGTTATTTCCTTTTTGGGAGTTGAGGGTGCGACAAGCCTCAAAATAGCCTCAACTATCCACTTTTTAACAAGAGTGAATACTCTTGCAAGAGAATATAAATGAAATTAGGGTGAGAAATTTCTCGCCCTAATTTTTTTATATGTATACATACTCAACAAAAAATGCCGTCCCTTTCGGGGCGGCATTTGCTTTATGCGTTCTGCGGTTTATTTACCATCGCGGTCTGAGAGCATCTTAATCCAGTAGCCACCCACAACTGAGCGAGCCTTGAAACCAACATGCGACTTGTTGTCAGTATTAATCCAGTCGCTCATAGGCACGCGGCTTGTTGTCTCGTTGTAGAACTTGTGCAATGGCTTGATGAACTCCTCGAAAGTAGCCTTGTCAGGAGACATTGTAGCTGACCAAACAATCCAGTCTGACTTAGTGTAGCCACGACGGCAGTCGAGTGGTAAACCATACTCGTTCTGCTGAGTGAGGTAGTAAGCAATCTCGTCGAGTGCGATAGATGGGTCGAATACATCGTAACCGAGCATTTTGTCCCATACGAGGTTGTACTTCTGGCTCCAAGTGTCACGACCTGTGTCGAATGTGAGGCGGTAGTGGTTACCCTCCTGTGCCATCTCCTTCCATGTAGCAGCCATCTCCTTTGCGATAGCATTGTACTTCTCGGCTACATCCTTCTTGCCTGCCATATCGGCGATGTCAGCGTAAGCTGCAACACCTACGATAGCCTTAACTGCAAGGTTTGCGTTACGTGCCCAGTGACCTGCAAAGTCATCAGTACAGAGCTGGTTAGCTGGGTCGCCACCATTCTCAACAAGGTAATCAGTCCAAGTAGTCAAAGCGTCCCAATGCTTCAAAGCATAGTCAGCCTTACCCTCTGCCTGGCAGATAGCACCAGTCAAGATAAGCATGTTACCACACTCCTCAACAGGCATATCGCCACCATAAGTCTGACCATTAGCCAATGGGTATGTACCTACGTCGTGAGCTGCGAAAGGCTTCTTCCACTTACCACTCTCGGTGTAGTAGAAGATGAAGTTCAAAAGACCCTTTGCCAACTCTGGGTTATAGTAAAGGAACATAGGTGCTGATGGATATGTTACGTCCACAGTACCGATTGAGCCGTTTGAGTTGTTCTCCTTTGAAAGCCATGCCAACTCGCCCTGAGGAGTCTCGATGAGCTTGTGAGCTGTGATAGCCTGACGGTAAGCCAATGCGAGCAATTCAGCATACTCCTTGCCACCAGCCTTATTAGCGTCAGCCATAAGCTGTGCGTCGAACTTCTCGCAACGCTTCATCAAAGCATCGTACTGCTCTGCCGCCAAAGCGAACTGCTGCTGGATTGAGCTGTCACCCTTGCGGTTCCAGTATGGACGAATGTTCTCGCGGAAGTACTGGATAGAGTAGAGGTCGTCGTAACCCAACATGATGTAGTTGCTAACCTCTGCTGCGCCTACCTTGCCGAGTTTCTTCGAGAGAGCCATCTGTGTGCCCTCGCCGATAGATGTAACCTCGCCATTTGCAGCGAATGCTTGACGCAATGCAACTGATGCGCCAACTGCGTTTGCTGTCTGCTTGTCGGCAGCCATGTAGAAGTAACCCCAGTCGATGCGAATATCGTCGCCACGGTGACGCAATACGCGCTGTGACTCTGTGCCCGACTTAACATAGTTGAACTTCTCGTCAGCCTCTACTGTGCTGATGCTCTTCTGAGTAGGCATATTACGTGCCCAGTCAGCTGAAGCCTCGAAGTAAACCTCAACGTCGTGCTCAGCGCCGTCGTTAGACTTAACAGCGTAAGTTACGTAGTTTACAGGACGTGATACCAACTCCAAATCCTCCATAAAGAGTGGAGCAGCAAAAGTGAGCTTCAAATCCACGCCACCGCAAGTGAAGTCGTAGATTGTACGTGTAGCCTGAACATCAGCTGATGTCTGAACGGCTGTCTGTGGCATGATAATCTCATCGATAGACTGCTTGTAGATACCGAAATCAACCAATGCCAAACCAGGACCATTGTAGCAGTGAGCAGCCAAAGTAATCTTGCCGTCGCAAGCAGCTACGAGCTCATCTGGTATCGCAGCTAATACATTCTCGCGAGCAGCATTACCTGTATCGACAATCTTTGTGCCGTTGAAGTAGAGCTCGAAGTTGTCGTCGTGAGAGTACATCACGAAGAGCTTGTTGTTCTTCAACTCCTCAGGGTTGATCTCAACCTCGCGGCGTACCCAGATGTTCTTTGTGCTCCAGATAGTCTTGATGTTTGTTGATTCCCAACCGAAAGCAGCCTCGCCCTTCTTCCAGCTCTTGTCGTTGAAGCCTGGCTTTGTCCAAGCGTCGCCGCGTGGAGCATCGAATGTGTAAGTGCCCCACCAAGGCTCCTCAACTGACATTGGTGCGATAGAAGTGATAGTAGGCTCCTCCTGACCCATGAAACGGTAGAGCTGACCATCTACGCGCAAAGTACCCACGAATGGGAACTTCTTCTCGGTCCAGTGCATAACCTGAGAATCGTAGAGGTTGTCTGATGGTGACCACGCTGATGTGTAAGGGTCGATGGTGATGAGTGGATACGCTGGTGCGCGCAACTCATTCTTCACCTGCTGTGGTGCGCTGCAACCAACTGCCAATGCAGCCAATGCAGCAATCGCCAAGAATAATTTTTTCATAATGATTAAGTATTAGTTTATGTAGTTCTTTCCTTGCAAATATACATATATATTATGACAATATGCAAAATTTTTAGCATAATTACACCTCTTGCATAAAAAGTCTATACTTCGTAAGGATAATTTATTTTTTGAAAACATTGGCACAAAAAAAGAGGTTGCCCCGCATTTGAGACAACCTCTGAAATATGCTATAAGGTGAAATTACTTCAACTCGTCAGCGAGCATCTTAATCCAGTAACCACCAACAACCGAACGAGCCTGGAAGCCTACGTGTGATGGAGCATCGGTACGGTACCAGTCGCTCATAGGAGCACGTGATACAGTCTCGTTGTAGAACTTGTGCAATGGCTTGATGAACTCCTCGAAAGTAGCTTTGTCAGGTGACATTGTAGCTGACCATACAACCCAGTCAGACTTTGAGTAACCCTGACGGCAGTCGAGTGGCAAACCATATACGTTCTGCTTTGTGAGGTAGTAAGCAATCTCGTCGAGTGCGATAGATGGGTCGAATACGTTGTAACCGAGCATCTTGTCCCATACGAGGTTGTACTTCTGGCTCCAAGTATCCTTGCCTGTGTCGAATGTGAGGCGGTAGTGGTCACCCTCCTGTGCCATCTCCTTCCACTTAGCTGCCATCTCCTTAGCAGTAGCGTTGTACTTCTCAGCAACGTCCTTCTTACCTGCCATGTCAGCCAAGTCAGCGTAAGCTGCAACACCTACGATAGCCTTAACTGCGAGGTTAGCGTTACGTGCCCAGTGACCTGCGAAGTCGTCTGTACAGAGCTGGTTAGCTGGGTCGCCACCGTGCTCAACGAGGTAGTCAGTCCACAATGTAAGAGCATCCCAGTGCTTCAAAGCGTAGTCAGCGTTGCCCTCCATCTTACAGATAGCACCTGTAAGGATAAGCATGTTACCACACTCCTCAACTGGCATATCGCCACCATAAGTCTGACCGTTAGCCAATGGGTATGTACCTACGTCGTGAGCTGCGAAAGGCTTAGTCCACTTGCCACTCTCAGAGTAGTAGAAGATGAAGTTGATGAGAGCCTTTGCAAACTCAGGGTTATAGTAAAGGAACATAGGAGCTGATGGATATGTTACGTCCACAGTGCCGATTGAACCGTTAGAGTAGTTCTCCTTTGAAAGCCATGCGAGCTCGCCGTTAGGAGTCTCGATGAGCTTGTGAGCAGCGATAGCCTGACGGTAAGCCAATGCGAGCAACTCAGCATACTCCTTGCCACCAGAGATTGTAGCGTCGTGCATAAGCTGTGCGTCGAACTTCTCGCAACGCTTCATCAACTTAGCGTACTCAGCTGCAGCCAAAGCAAACTGCTTCTGGATTGAGCTGTCACCCTTGCGGTTCCAGTAAGGACGAATGTTCTCGCCGAAGTACTGGATAGAGTAGATATCGTCGTAACCAACCATAATGTAGTTGCTAACCTCAGTAGCACCTACCTTGCCAATATTTGCACAAAGAGCAATCTGGTTGCCATCGTTTGTTGATGTTACCTCGCCAGCCTCAGCAAAAGCCTTGCGCAAGTTGAGGGCATTACCCACTGCGTTAGTGTGGCTCTTGTCAGCAGCCATGTAGAAATAACCCCAGTCGATACGGAGGTCATCACCCTTCTTAGCAAGAATCTTCTGTGAATCTGTACCTGTCTTAACATAGTTGAACTGCTCGTCAGCCTCAACTGAGCTTGTGCTCTTCTGTGCTGGAGTATTCTGTGCCCAGTGAGTATCAGCCTCGAAGTAAACCTCTACGTCGTGCTCAGCGCCGTCGTTAGACTTAACTGCGTAAGTTACGTAGTTTACAGGACGAGCTACCAACTCAGGATCCTCCAAGAACATTGGGGCAGCGAATGTAAGTGTCAAATCCACACCACCGCAAGTGAATGTGTAGATTGTGCGTGTTGCCTGAACGTCAGCCGATGTCTGCTGCGCAGTCTGAGCCATTACAACAGCGTTTGAAGGCTGTGCATATACACCAAAATCAACCAATGCACCACCTGTGCGGTTGTGGCAGTGAGCTGCGATAGTGAGCTTGCCGTTAGCCTTTGCTATGATCTCAGCAGGAATCTGCTTGTAAACATTCTCCTTCCAAGTGTACTCAGTTGCGATGAGCTGCTCGCCATTAATGTAGAGCTCGAAGATATCGTCGTGAGAGTAGAGAATGAAGAGGTTGTTGCCTGCTACCTGCTCAGGGGTAAACTCCACTGTGCGACGCACCCAAATATCCTTTGAGTACCAACGAGTGTTTACATCATAATCCTGACGTGTGCCGAATGGTGCAGGAGCCTGCTTCCAACCCTTGTCGTTGAAATTAGCCTCAGTCCACTTCTTTGAAGGCTTGTCGAAAGTGTAAGAAGCAATCCAAGGCTCCTGAGAAGCTACTGGTGCGATAGCAGCCATGATGTTCTCCTCCTCGCCCATAAAACGGTAAACCTGACCGTCAACACGCAATGTGCCCAAGAATGGGAACTTCTTGCCTGTCCAGTGTGTTACCTGATGATCGTAGAGATTGTCAGCGGGTGACCAAGCCGAAGTATAAGGGTCGATAGTGATGAGTGGATACGATGGAGCGCGCATCTCGTTCTTCATTGGTGCTGGTGTGCTGCAGCTAATAGCCAATGCGGCGATAGCAACAACTGCCAAAAGTAGTTTTTTCATAATAGATTAAATTTGTTTGTATAAAATGTGAATATTTGGCACAAATATAAGCATAATAAATGATTATTTTGCATTCTGAGCAAATTATTCATCTTAAGATGAATGTTTGCCTTGAAACGCATATTGATAAGGGAATAAAAAAAGTGTTGCAGTCAAACATAAATTTGATTGCAACACTTTTTTAGAATCTGTATCCTATTTCAGCGATTCTCTCTTCTATGTTATTTACATTTCTCTTGCTTCAACATCTTAATCCAGTAGCCTCCCACAACCGAGCGAGCCTGCAACCAGCCGGTTTGATGACCCGACGAGTTTGTGTGGTAGAGGTCGGGCATTGGCGCACGACCGCTTGTCTGGTCGTAGAAATTATACATCGGAGTGATGAACTTCTCGAATGTAGCCTTGTCTGCAGCAAGCGTAGCCGACCACATCAACCAATCGCTCTTTGTCACCGAGCTGCGGTAGTCGAGCGACAATCCATACTCGTTGAACTTGGTCTGATAGTAAGCCACCTCGTCGGCTGCGATATCAGCATCGAATACGTTTAGACCGAGAATTTCGTCCCATACGAGGTTGTACTTCTGACTCCATGTGTCTGCTTCGGTGTCGAATGTCAGACGGTAGTGGTCGCCCTCACGAGCCATCTGTTTCCATATTGCAGCCATCTCCTTGGCTTTGGTCATGTACCGCTCGGCGATGTCGTCCTTGCCCGCAATCTTTGCCATGTCGGCGTAAGATGCAATACCTAAGATAGCCTTGATTGAGAGGTTGGCATTGCGTGCCAGGTGACCCATGAAGTCATCGGTGCAGAGCTGGTTGCGAGGGTCTTGACCATTCTCCACAAGGTAGTTAGCCCATGTGGTGAGTACGTCCCAATGCTTTAGAGCATAGTCGGCATTACCATCTTCTTGGCAGATGGCTGCTGTCATGATGAGCATATTTCCCGACTCCTCGATAGGCATGCCCTCGCCACCATAGTCTTGACCTCGCACGTGAGGATAACGTCCCGCATCATGCGCAGCGTAAGGATATGTCCAGCGGTCACTCTCGCAAAGCTCGAAGATGAAGTTAAGCAAGCCCTTTGCAAGGTCGGGGTTGTAGTATACGTAGAGTGGGAACGAAGGGAATGTCACATCGACCGTTCCGAGGCAACCGTTCGAGAAGTTCTCCTTCGACAACCACGCCAATTCTCCGCTTGGGTTCTCGATGAGTTTGTGAGCTGCGATAGATTGACGGTAAGCCAAAGCACAAAGCTCGGCATACTCTTTACCTCCGGCTTCGGTGGCGTCGTGCATGAGCTGTGCGTCGAACTTCTCGCAACGCTTCACAAGCGATTTATACTCATCTGCCGCCAAAGCAAATTGTTGCTCGATTGAGCTATCCTCGTTGCGATTCCAATATGGACGCACAGGCTCGCCGTAGTAGAGTATAGAGTAGAGGTCATCGTATCCCACCATGATGTAGTCGCTCACGGGCTTCGCTCCAACCTTGCCAACTGTGGTTGTGATTGCCATGTAATCACCTTCGCCACTGCTGATTGCGCCACCGTCGATAAACTCTCCACGCATAGCAAAAGGGTCGCCAATAGCCGTAGCGTATTTTGACTTCTCGCCCGCGAGGTAGAAGTAACCCCAGTCGATGCGTACATCGTCGCCAAACTTTTTCAACACAGGCTGCTCAACCGTGCCCGTCTTGGCATAGGCAAAGCGGTCGTCGGTGAGGGTTTCGCTCACACTCTTCTGCGATGCCGAGTGGCGTGCCCACTGAGGTCCTGCCTCGAAGTATATCTCCACATCGTGCTCAACTCCATCGTTAGCCACAACTTCATAAGTCACATAGTTTACAGGACGTGACACAAGGTCGAGGTTGTCGAGCAGCATGGGCGCCATGAATGTGAGTTTCAAATCAACACCTCCGCAAGCGAATGAGTATATCGTGCGTGTAGCCTGAACGTCAGCCGATGTCTGAACGGCAGTCTCGACGAGTCGTTTATCAACATTGTTTGCGCGATAGAGACCAAAATCCACCAACGCACCGCCGAGTGTGTTCTGGCAGTGTGCGGCGATGGTCAGTGTTTCGCCCCACGCAGCCATCTGCTCTTTGGAAATCTCGATGAGCTGATCCTCTTTCCATGAGTTGTCGGTGGCGATGAGTTTGTCTCCATTAATGTAGAGCTCGAAGATGTCGTCATGCGAATAACGAAGGAAATATTTATCGGAATCCATATCCTCACTATTAACCTTCACCGTGCGGCGCAACCAGATGTTGGGGCTTCGCCACTGAGTCTTTAGGTCGGTGTAGTTCATTCCAAAAGGAGCGAGGGAACGCTTCCAATTCTTGTCGTTGTACTTAGCCTTAGTCCAATCACCCACAGGTTTGTCGAGTGTGTAGGTTGCCTCCCAAGCGCTCTCCTTACCCATAGCTGCGATGGGCTGCATAAGCTCTTGCTCAACACCCATGAAACGATAGGTCTTGCCATCAACGCGCAATACTCCCACGAAAGGAAAATCCTTCTCGGTCCAGTGCATAACCTGACGGTCGTATAGGTTGTCAGCTCCCGACCACGCCGAGGTGTAGGGGTCGATTGTAATCAGAGGGTAGGCAGGTGCGCGTAGGTCACTTTTTACCTGCTGGGGCGCAGAGCAACCAATTGCAAACAAAACAAAGGCTGCGAGTGAGGTCAATAATGGTTTCATACTAGTTATAGTTTCAGATTCATCATACGCAAATTTACAAATAAAATAGTATAAATTCACCTTTTTTTAGTAATTTCGCAATAGTTAAAATAACAATTACTACAATGATTACTTTTTTGATTTGTTTGGCGCTGCTGGTGGCGGCATATTTCGGTTATGGCGCATATCTCGATAGGGTATGTCAAATTGACACAAAGGCGGCTGTGCCTTCGGCTACGCTGTATGATGGTGTGGACTATATACCAATGCCTCGTTGGCGCACATTTCTTATACAGTTGCTCAATATCGCAGGTATAGGACCTATCTTTGGCGCTGTGATGGGAGCCTGCTTCGGTCCTGTGGTCTTCTTGTGGATTACCTTAGGTGGAATATTCGTGGGAGCTATGCACGACTATTTGTCGGGAATGATTCTGCTGCGCAACGATGGCTTGAGTTTGCCCGAAATCGTGGGACGATATTTGGGACGTGGGGCACTTGTCTTCATGCGAGCTTTGTCGCTGGTGCTTTTGGTGTTGGTGGGAGTGGTGTTTATGCGTTCTCCCGCAGGTATCTTGGGTGGTATGGTTAGCTCAATTCCATATTGGGGGTGGATAGCCATCATCTTGGTGTATTATTTTGTGGCAACGATGGTGCCGATTGATAAACTTATCGGTAAGATATATCCTCTGTTTGGTGCTGCTTTGATATTCATGTCGGTGGGCTTGGCGGTGGTGTTGTTCAAGGGTGATTACACCATTCCAAACCTTACGTTTGACACCTTGCGTAACTATCAGGCAAATCCCGATAGCATGCCAATTATTCCAACGCTCTTCATTACGGTGGCATGTGGTGCTATTTCGGGCTTTCATGCTACACAGTCGCCTCTGATGGCGCGTTGCATGAACAACGAACGCGAGGGTCGCATGATTTTCTATGGAGCCATGATTACCGAATCCATAATCGCGCTTATATGGGCGGCTATTGGCATGGCATTCTTCCATGGTCCCGATTCGCTGGTAGCGGCTTTGGCGGCACATGGTAATGATGCTGCGTGGGCGGTTGGTACCATAGCCAATACAACCCTCGGTAAGGTGGGAGGCGTGATAGCTTTGTTTGGAGTGGTGTCGGCAGCGGTTACGTCGGGTGATACGGCTTTCCGCTCGGCTCGTTTGATTGTTGCCGATGTGTTGAAGATTGAGCAGCGAGCATTGTGGAAGCGTTTTGCTATCGCTTTGCCGTTGTTTGCCATTGCTGTTGTGTTATTGTTTGTGGATTTCGATGTGGTGTGGCGCTATTTTGCTTGGACAAATCAAACGCTGTCGGTAATCACTCTATGGGTCATTGTCACCTACCTCAAGAAGTTCAAGCGTAACATATGGGTTGCATTGCCTGCTGCGGTGTTGATGACATATATCTGCACCTCGTTTGTATTCATATCGGGTCAGTTTATCGGCATGGCAAATCACTCGTTGGCATATGCTTTGGCGGGAGTTGTGACGGTGGCAATCTCCGTAGGAATGTGGGCAAAGGTGTTGAAGGAGTCAAAAATCAAGTAATATGAAAAACGTAAAAATAGTACCCGTCTCTGCCGAGCTGTGGAAGGTAGAAGGGGGAGAGATATTTTCAGATGTGTTGCGACGTTCGCAGCGCATGGAGCGTGAGGGTAAGTGGGCTGAGGCTTGCGAGTTACGATTTGAGACGGCGCAGCAACTGCTTGAGTTGGTCGAAGAGGAGGGTGTGCGTCTTGACTGGAATGATAAGCCTTCGCGTGCAGCGATGGAGTTGTTGTATCACTCGGCGGCGGATAATCTGTTGGTTGGCGAGGTAGAGACGGCTGTGGCTTTGTGGGAGAGTCTGCTGGAGTTTGACGAGGAGGATCACTTCGAGGCTGTGGTGCCGCTGGCGTTTGCCTATGTTGAGATTGAGGATTATGATTGCTTGGAGAATGCTCTGTTTGATATCTCTACCAAATCGCCTGAGTATTATTTGCTGATGTTGTGGGCGGAGTATCGCCGCTCGGGAGGTATTGATCGTGATGCTCTGCGTCAGTTGCGCACACGTCATAAGGCGTGGTACGAGGAGTTTATCGCAAAGGAGCATCTTGCCGACGAGGCGTATATGAAGGATTGCCAAAGTGAACGACCTTCGCAGCAGACCGAAGCACGTGAGTTCTGGTTTGCTACGCAGTCTATTTGGGCGCGAAATACGGAATTTGTTGAGTCTTTACAAAAAATGTAGATTATGAAGAGAGTGATTTTGTTGCTGTTGTTTATAATGGCAACTATCGGCATTGAAGCAGCCGAGTATAAGGTGGAGAGGGATTTGCAGTACAGAAATGACGACGACTATTCTCAGAAGATGTGTCGCTTGGACGTGGCTACCTTTGAGGGTGCGAAAGATGCGCCCGTGATTGTGTGGTTTCATGGTGGAGGCTTAACGGGTGGCGGCAAACATATTCCGCATGAGATTATGCGTGACGGAGTGGTTTGCGTGGGTGTCGGTTATCGCTTTTCGCCTCACGTTAGTGTTGAGCAGATTATCGACGATGCAGCGTGTGCCATAGCTTGGGTGAAGGAGAATATTGCTAAGTATGGAGGCAGCGCCGACAAGATATATCTGTCGGGTCATTCGGCGGGAGGCTATCTTGTCAGTATGGTAGGTCTCGATAAGAGTTATCTGCAACGCTACGGCATAGATGCCAATCAGATGAAGGGTATCGTGCCATTTAGTGGTCAGATGATAACCCACTTCGAGGAGCGCAGAGTAAGAGGTATGTCTGATAAATTGCCATTGGTGGATAAGATGGCTCCGTTGTATCATGTCAGAGGCGATGCCGCACCAATCTTACTTCTTACGGGCGATCGCGAACGTGAGATGCTGGGACGTTACGAGGAGAATGCCTACATGTATCGCATGCTACGTTTGGTGGAGCACAAAGATGTGACGCTATATGAGTTTGATGGTTATGGTCATGATATGTGTCTTCCGGGATTTCCAATGCTGATGCGTTTTGTGCGGGAGCACGAGAGAAAATAGTCGAGGTAAAGCAAAAGGAGCTGTCGCAACAATGGTTGGACAGCTCCTTTGTTATTGGAATGAATTGTTATTCGAATTTGTAGATGTAAGGACAGTAGGTGTAAACGCCCTGCTTGCCAATTATGCTCTCCACATGCTTGTATTCGTTGTACCACTCGCCAACCTTTGAGCGAGAGAGTATAGCCTGACTAATCTTCACATTCATGCCTTGCAATAGAGCCATCAAACCGGTCATGGGCTCAGTGTGCTCAACGATTTGGAAGTTATCACCAAGGTCGGCCTTATCCACCGCAATGGCAATAGCGGCATTTAATCCACCGCAAGTATCCACCAAGCCAATCTGTTGAGCCTGCACGCCACTCCATACGCGACCTTCGGCAATCTCCAAAACCTTCTCGATTGTGAGGTTACGACCCTCAGCCACCAAAGAGGTGAAACGCTCATATACGCGATCTACGCCACGCATCATAGCCTTATACTCGGTGCTGTTCAGCGGTTGCATGCCATTACCCATGCTCGAATACTTATTGGTAGATACTCCATCAAAGGAGATGCCCACCTTATCCTCCAAAGCCTTACCGAAACTTGGTAACATGCCGAATACGCCAATCGAACCAGTGAGTGTCAAACGGTCAGCAACGATGGCGTCGGCAGGAGCCGAGATGTAGTAACCACCGCTGGCAGCATAGGCTCCCATAGAAACGATTACGGGCTTCTTAGCCTTCAAAAGCTCCATCTCGCGCCAGATGATATCCGATGCTAATGCGCTACCTCCAGGAGAGTTTACGCGTAGAACAACAGCCTTGATGTCTTCATCTTCTGCTACCTCGCGCACGCTGCGAGCCAAAGTGTAGCCATAGATTTTATCGTCGCTGCCATCTCCATCAACAATGTCACCATTAGCATAAACGATAGCAACCTTTGGAGCCGAAATCTTACTTACGTTAGGAACAAGAGTTGCGGCATACTCGCCTAAAGATACATATGTAGGCTCGCTGATACCATACTCCGAACCGAAAAACTCATCTACTTGGTCGGCGTACATTTTGCCGTCAATTAGCTTATGCTCAATAGCCTCTGATGGAAGCATTATAGCAAGTTCGTTTGCAAGGCGGTTTAGTTCAGCCTCCTCCACGCCACGCGATGCTGCGACAGCCTCAGTAAGTACGCCCCACATGTTATCCACCATCTCCTGATTCTGCTGGCGGTTGGCATCTGACATCTTAGTTAGGAAGAATGGCTCAACAGCACTCTTGTATTTGCATGCCGTAGGACGTAAAATATCAACTTTAACGCCTAACTTATCGAACAAGCCCTTGAAGAAAATTGAGTTTGCGGCAACACCCACCCACTCGAACGAGCCTTCAGGTTGTATGAAAACCTTGTCGGCTACCGAGCTCAGGTAATAAGACCATTGTGAATATCTGTCGTTGTAAGCCACAACCCACTTGCCACTCTGCTTGAAACCCTCGATAGAGGTACGCAGCTCCTCCAATATGTTTATTGTGGTCGTGCCTCCACCGTTGAGGTTGATGTAGATACCCTTGATACGGTCATCGTTTTTCGCAGCATCGATAGCTTTCAGAGCGTCAAATAGTGTTACTTGAGATGCAGGCTGCAACGTAGCGAAGTCGAACGACGCCATAGGGTCTTTTGATGGGGCGTCAAGGATACTCTCCTTGAGGTCAATCTTTAGAATTGCACTCTCGGGAACAGATGTGTGTGAGGTTTGAAAAACTGTTGAGATGCCCGAAAAGAGAGCAACCCAAAATGCAAATGTAACAACGCTACCAGCTACTACGGCAAGTAGTGCTGCCAAAAATACTTTTCCAAAGTTTAGGCTCTGCTTCTTTGGCTGTGGGCGTCGAGGTTGGGTTTTAGCCTCCTGAGGAACCTCTGTCTGAGGGGTTACCTCAATGTTCTTGTTTTCTTCCATATTCTTAATTTTAATTCGTAATCTTTATTTCGTGCGGCAAGCAATCTGTTTGCCACGTGCAAATATAACTATATTTTTATCGAGGAGAGGCGTATTTATTATATTAGTCGCAAAATAAGCCCAAAAACTACAAAAAAATCAATTATTTAAGTATCTTTGCCTAAAATAGGGAAGTGTGTACTTGTGGCATTGTTTGTGGGTAGATACTGTGTATAAAAAAATAACCACATAATAAAAACAATGTTTTGTGCGTTAGAAGAGTGAGAATAGATGTATCAATTAATAGAATGTGCGTATGAAAAACTTAAGTAAATTGATGGTTGTGGCGCTTGTTGCATGGTGTGCAATGAGTTGTTCTTCTGCCTTTTATTCGGCAGCATCAAGCAGTGCCTACGACGACCTTTATGTATCGCACGACCGTACAGCAATATACCAAAAGCAGCAAGCTGAGGCTGAAGCGCGTCGCGCCGAGGCTGAGGCACGCCGTGCTGAAGCGGAGGCTTTGCAAGCTAAATATGAGGCCGAATTGGCTCGCTTGAATGTGGCTTCAACAACTGTTAAATCGCAGGCACAACGTGTCGATGCCGATGGCTTGGTAATTGTTGATGACAATAGCAACATTGCCTCGGCAAATACCTATCAGGGCTTCGTGGCCGATAGTTACGAGAGCGCCTATGCTCGTCGTTTGCAGGGATTTAAGTCGGTGTCGTATAGAATGCCATCGAGCTACTTTAATTTGCGTTATGGCGGCTCTTACACCTATGTGACAGCATACGACCCTGCGTTCTACAATGTGATGGTATCGGGCGATCAGGTGTGGGTGGAGCCACGCTATATCACCTCGATGTTCGGTACATGGGGCGCAACAAATGCAACAGCCATGCTCTATTCACCATGGTATTATGGTTGGAGTAGCTGGCATCACTACGACCCTTGGTACTACTCATGGCACGGTTATCCACGTTATTCGTGGTATGATTGGAATTGGAATATCTGCTACGGCGGAGGCTGGGGTGTAAATCTCTGGTGGGGCTGGGGCGGTCACTACCACCCATGGCGTCCATACTATACTCACCATCACCACATTGGACATGTTGGTCCTGCGTGGGGCGGTAGTTGGTGGCACCGAGGCGGTTATGGCTCACGTCATGAAGCACCTCGCGTGGTGGGTAACAAGCCAGCGATAAATAAACCAGCACCAAATAAACCTCAGGCGACACCTTCGCGTACGGGCTCAATCGTTAATCGAGGCTCGGCGACTTCGACTCCATATCGTTCACCAAGCACAGGCTCGACCTACGGACAGTCATCTCGAGGTACGTCAAATGCGGCGGCTCAGAACTCGGTGGGTAGAGGCTCGGCTACTTCGACTAATGGCTCAGCGAATGTGACTAAGGGAACAACAATTCCAACGGGCGCATCACGCAGCCGTACGGTGTCAGGTCGTAGTACAAGTTCGTCTTCAACAAGTAGTGGTGTTACATCGTCAAGCTCTTCGCGCAGTCGTTCGACATCTACGTCTACGCCAAGTCGTAGCACAAGCAGTTCGTCGTACAACTCAAACTCTTCGCCAAGTCGTAGCTACTCATCAGGCTCGTCATACTCGTCGGGTAGTAGCTCACGTGGTGGCTATTCGGGCGGCTACTCTGGTGGCTCGTCACGTGGCGGAGGTGGTTCAAGCGGCTCATCGCGAGGCGGAAGATAATTAGTGTATTTTGGGAAAGTATCTATGGCGGCATAATGTTTGTCGCCATAGAGCATAAATAAAAAAGTGTGCAGAGATGAAAAGATTTTTTAGGCTTACATCGTTGGTTGCCTTGTTCGTTGTGGCGACAAATGTGGCACAGGCGCAATATTACTACGGAGGTGCCATTATGGACCATGATGGCATGATGAGTACCGATATGTTCACCCTCTCGCAGGTAAACTTTGGCTTTGGTACGGCTCGTTCGATGGCGATGGCGGGGGCTTTCACTTCGCTTGGAGGCGACGTAGCCTCGATGGGAATCAACCCAGCGGGTTTAGGTATGTATCGTTCTAACGACATATCTTTCTCGCCCATGATGAGCTTTCAGAATTCCGAGAATAGCGCAATGCATTGGGGCGATAATAGTCAAAGCCGTTTTTCGATAAGCAACTTGGGTGTTGTGTTCAATCTTTATGAGAGTAGTGACACCCGATTGGTTAGTGCGAGTGTGGGCTTTGGTTATAACAGAGTTGCCGATTTTAATTATCGCTATGGCTACTCGTCGCAGAGTGGTATCTCTTCGGCGCCATACCGTTCTATCGTAGATGCGTTCTCGTTGATGATGGGTGAGTGGAATCAGTTTCCTGCAGGAAATGAGTATCTGCCTTGCGATTATCGTGATGCCTATTATTGGGGCGGTATCTTGGCTTACAATGGCGAATTGTTAGATGTAGGTGAGGACGAGTGGGGTAAATTCTATACTTCGGCAGACCGCTTGGGTGCAAACGCTGAGGTTGGTCATACGGTGAATATGCAGAGCCGAGGTTCTATCGGAGAGTATGATTTCTCGTTGGGCTTGAACTTCGGTAGCAAACTCTATGTGGGAGCTACTTTGGGTATTCAGAGTGTGAATTGGAAGCGTCAGATGTATTATGGCGAGGATTATCTCTACGATTCTACCCCTGTCTATTCCGATGGTGGAGCGTTGGAGCGTCCTGCTCAATGGTTGGATTATAACCAAGCGGTGCATGTGACGGGCGCAGGCGTGAATTTTAAGCTGGGTGTTATTTATCGTCCAATGGAGGCTCTTAGGTTGGGAGTTGCCCTGCATACACCTACCTTCTATTCGTTGGATCGTAGCTATCAAGCATATATGGGAACCAATTTTAATCCTCAGGGAGAGTACACTCCCGAGCTTGAAGATTTCGGCGAGAATACATGGGATTTCTGGGCGCCAACACGTCTGATGTTTGGTGCATCGTACACGTTTGGTCGTTTTGCAGTGGTCTCGGTTGATTATGAGCGAGATTGGTATAATGGTATGAGGGTTAGCAATATACCTGCTGGCTTCGACCTTACACGAGATATGTATCGTCACGAGTTTAGGGAGAATTACAAGGGCTCGAACACCCTACGCATTGGAGCCGAGATAAAGCCTACGTCGCAGTTTGCCCTGCGTGCTGGCTACGGCATAGCCGACGGAGCATTGCGCAACGATCCAAGCATGTACTACAATGCGCCACAGACCTACCGCACAACCTGCTACTCGGCAGGTGTGGGCTATGCCTTTGGAGCCACGACGATAGACCTTGCATATCAGCGCATTGAGAACTTGCAGACTACCTATATGCTTTATTATGCGGTGGACGATTTGGGCGTGTTCGACACTGCAAGTCCTGTCTATCGCACCGACTTTAAGCGCAACTATTTCACGCTGACGGTAGGTTATAAATTTTAATCCTGCACTTTAACTCAAAAAATTGCGTCGAAATAGCGCATGTTAAATAAAAAATGGTTACTTTTGTCTTTTGGGACGAGAGTGACCATTTTTTTTAATCTGGATTTAGAAATTTATAAGATATGGCAGTAGAACTTAAAGACTTAACCAAAGTAGAGGATAACTACTCGAAATGGTACAACGAGCTTGTTGTTAAGGCAGGCTTGGCAGAGAATTCAGCTGTAAGAGGTTGTATGGTTATCAAACCTTACGGCTACGCTATTTGGGAGAAGATGCAGCGAGTGTTGGACGACATGTTTAAGGCAACAGGTCACGAGAATGCTTACTTCCCACTCTTCATTCCTAAGTCGTTCTTCTCACGTGAGGCAAACCACGTTGAAGGCTTCGCTAAGGAGTGTGCGGTTGTCACTCACTATCGTTTGATGAATGATCCTGAGGGTAAGGGAATCGTGGTGGACCCATCGGCTAAGTTGGAGGAGGAGCTTATCGTACGCCCAACATCTGAGACTATTATCTGGAACACATACAAGAACTGGATTACATCATACCGCGACCTTCCAATCCTCTGCAACCAGTGGGCTAACGTGGTGCGTTGGGAGATGCGTACACGTCTATTCTTGCGTACTGCCGAGTTCTTGTGGCAGGAGGGTCACACAGCCCACGCTACGCGCGAGGAGGCTATCGCTGAGACTCACAAGATGGTTCACGTCTATGAGAAGTTTGCTCAGGAGTATATGGGTGTACCTGTTGTCGTTGGTCACAAGTCACCAAACGAGCGCTTCGCAGGTGCCGAGGATACATTGACTATCGAGGCTTTGATGCAGGACGGTAAGGCTTTGCAGAGCGGTACATCGCATTTCTTGGGTCAGAACTTCGCAAAGGCGTTCGACGTTACCTACACTACAAAGGAGGGTAAGCAGGAGTATGTATGGGCTACATCGTGGGGTGTTTCTACTCGCTTGATGGGTGCTTTGATTATGGCTCACTCTGATAACAATGGTTTGGTGTTGCCTCCAAAGCTCGCTCCTATCCAGGTGGCTATGGTGCCTATCTACAAGGGAGACGAGCAGTTGAAGGAGATGACCGAGAAGTTGGAGTCTATCGCAGCGGAGCTTCGCGCGAAGGGCGTATCTGTTAAGGTTGATGCTCGCGATAACGTACGTTCAGGCTTTAAGTTCGCAGAGTATGAGTTGAAGGGTGTGCCCGTACGTTTGGCGCTCGGTCCTCGTGATTTGCAGAACGGCACTATCGAGGTGGCTCGTCGCGACACCCTTACAAAGGAGGTTGTATCACAGGAGGGCTTGACAGACTACATCGTATCTCTGCTTGACCAGATTCAGGAAAACATCTTCCAGAAGGCGCTCAACTACCGCAACTCTATGATTACCGAGGTGAACACTTGGGAGGAGTTCATCAAGGTTCTCGACAATAAGGGCGGTTTTGTGTCGGCTCACTGGGACGGCACTCCTGAGACTGAGGTTGCTATCAAGGAGGCTACAAAGGCTACTATTCGTTGTATTCCTTTGGATGCAAAAGAGGAGGAGGGCAAGTGTATCTTCACAGGCAAACCTTCAAAGTGCAGAGTATTGTTCGCACGTAGCTACTAATCATAATATGCCCGTCCTTGTGGCGGGCATTTTTTGTAAAGATAACACTCTGGGCGCTCTATTTTTCCACCCTCGGAGCGTCAGCGACCAAAGTCCCCCACCTGAGGAGGGGGATTTAGGGGGAGGGTTAGACTTGAATAATGGCGAATGCCATAGGCAGGGACTACATTGATAGATAGACTACGGTAACACACAAATAACATTAAGAAAAGATGTTACACTTCGATAGCGATTACATGGAGGGTATGCACCCAAAGATTTTGGAGGCACTCACCCGCACCAACATGGAGAAGACCACAGGTTACGGCTTGGACGAGTATTGTGTAAAGGCACGTGAGGCTATCCGCCATGCCTGCCAAGCCCCCGATGCCGAGGTGCATTTCTTGGTGGGTGGCACACAGACCAACGCCACCATCATTCGAGCATTGCTGCGTCCTCATGAGGGTGTTTTGGCGGCTGCTACGGGTCATATTGCGGTGCATGAGAGTGGAGCCATTGAGGCTGGTGGACATAAGGTGTTGACTCTTGCTCATAACTGCGGAAAGATTACGGCTGAGGCTGTCGATGAGTATATGCAACGCTTCTATGCCGACGAGAGCTTCGAGCATATGGTATTTCCCGGCATGGTTTACGTGTCGTTGCCTACGGAGTATGGAACGCTCTATTCTCTGAAAGAGTTGGAGGCATTGGCTGAGGTGTGTCGCAAGAGGAATTTGAAACTCTTTGCCGATGGAGCTCGCTTGGGTTATGCATTGGCATGCGAGGAGTGTGATGTGACGTTTGCTGATTTGGCCCGTTTGTGTGATGTGTTTTACATCGGTGGCACAAAGTGTGGTGCTATGTTTGGCGAGGCGGTGGTTATGCGCAAGGGGTTAGTGTCCCACTTCTTTACCATCGTCAAGCAGCAGGGTGCTTTGCTTGCAAAGGGGCGCATGCTGGGCTTGCAGTTCCTGACTCTGTTTACCGACAATCTCTATCTCGACATCGCTCGCCACGCCGTGGAGCAGGCTGCGCGCATCAAAAAGGCTCTTGTGGAGAGGGGGTATGAGCTCTATTTCGACTCTCCTACTAATCAGGTCTTTGTAACTCTCGATGCCGAGCAGGAGGCTCGCCTGCGTGCTGCAACGACCTTCACCGAGTGGGAACGCCTTGCCGATGGACGCTTGGTTGTACGTTTGGCCACAAGCTGGGCAACACGCCAAGAGGATGTCGAAAAATTGATTGAGAAATTGTAATTAAGTATCTATTTTGATTTGTGAAAGATATATCGTATCTTTGCGAAAAATTTGAAATTATATGGCAGACAATTCAATACTTATCCGCCTTGACGGTTTGAAACTCAAGTACGAGGAGATAGGTCAGAAACTTACCGACCCAGAAGTTATTGCCGATGTGAAGCAGTTTGTGCAGCTCACAAAGGAGTATAAGGAGCTGGAGCCAATTATCGAGACTTCGGAGCGTTACCGTACCGCTATCGCAAACTTAGCTGAGGCAAAGGATATTCTCGCCAACGATAAGGACGAGGAGATGCGTGAGATGGCCCGCATGGAGATTGCCGAGTTGGAACCTGCTTTGGAGAAGATGGAGGAGGAGATTAAGCTCCTGCTTATCCCTAAGGATCCACAGGACGACAAGAATGCAATCCTTGAGATTCGTGGTGGTACAGGTGGTGACGAGGCCGCTATCTTTGCTGGCGATTTGCTCAGAATGTACACCAAGTATATCGAGTCGAAGGGCTGGCGTTATGAGATTACTTCGTTCTCAGACGGTGCTGCGGGCGGTTATAAGGAGGTCGTGCTGAAGGTTACGGGCCAGAGCGTTTATGGTACACTCAAGTATGAGTCGGGTGTTCACCGTGTGCAGCGTGTGCCACAGACTGAGACTCAGGGTCGTGTGCATACTTCAGCAGCTTCGGTGGCTGTGTTGCCTGAGGCAGAGGAGTTCGATGTTGAGATTTCGATGAACGATATTCGCAAGGATATCTTCTGTGCATCGGGTCCTGGTGGTCAGTCGGTGAATACTACCTACTCGGCTATCCGTTTGACCCACATTCCTACGGGTATCGTGGTGCAGTGTCAGGATCAGAAGTCTCAGCTCAAGAACTTCGACAAGGCGTTGGAGGAGTTGCGTACACGTGTCTTCAACCTCGAGTACTCGAAGTATTTGGACGAGATTGCGTCAAAGCGTAAGACAATGGTATCTACGGGTGACCGTTCGGCTAAGATTCGTACCTACAACTATCCACAGGGACGTATCACCGACCACCGTATCAACTATACAATCTACAACCTCTCGGCATTTATGGACGGAGACATTCAGGGCTGTATCGACCAACTTATCGTAGCCGAGAACGCCGAGCGTTTGAAGGAGAGCGAGTTGGCATAGTGTGATATATGTTACATTGATTGATAGGTTGTTACCGAAAGGTAGCGACCTATTTTTTTTAATTCAAAATTTGGGATTCGAAATTCCGAAATTGAATAAACTTCATATTCAAGAAACTCGTGGCTAGTGGAGGTGTAAATTTTTATACCTGCGAAGATATTATACCTTTGGTATAATCTTTTTGCGACAAACCTCTCGATTTTGAATTTTGGATTTTGATTTTTGAATTTATAAAGGTATATTTGTAGATTAGAATAAATGTCATGCAGTCGCAGCCTCAACATATCACTTTAAAGCAACTTCAGCAGCAGATTAAGTCTGCTGTGGAGCAGGCTTTGCCCTTGCCGGTGTGGGTGGTGGCTGAGGTGGCTGAGCTGAAGGTGAACTATTCGGGACATTGCTATTTGGAATTGGTCGAGAAGAGTGAGCCCAAGCGTGGTGGCTCGTCGGTTCCTACGGCGCAGGCAAGAGCTGTTATATGGCGCAGTCAGTGGGCGATGATAGCCCCCTATTTTAAGTCGCGGACAGGCTCGGAGCTTGAGGTGGGCATGAAGATTTTGGCGAAAGTGTTGGTGTCGTATCACGAGCTATATGGTTTGTCGTTGCAGATTTCCGACATCGACCCAAACTATACACTCGGCGAGGTAGAGCGTCAGAAGCAGATAACTATCGCTCAGCTCCAAGCCGATGGGGTGTGGGATATGAATCGTGAGTTGGAGTTGCCTTACCTTGTGCAGCGCATTGCTGTGGTGTCGAGTGCGGCAGCGGCGGGTTATCGCGATTTTATGAACGAGCTACGTGAGGGCGGCTATGCCTTTCGTTGTGACCTCTACGATGCTGTAGTGCAGGGCGCGGCAGCCGAGGAGTCCATCTGTGCAGCCTTAGATGAGGTGGCTCTCAAGCAGGAACAGTATGATGCGGTGGTGCTAATACGAGGTGGAGGCTCAGCAAGTGATTTGAGTTGTTTTAACTCTTATCGATTGTGCTCCTATGTTGCACAGTTTCCGTTGCCTGTGCTGACAGGTATTGGTCACGATAAGGATACCAGCGTGGCAGATATGGTAGCTCATACACCTCTGAAGACCCCTACGGCAGTGGCAGCGTGGCTGGTAGAACGTATGGCTCGCATGGAGGGTTGGCTGGAGGAGATGATGGTGCAGTTGGCATCGTTGGCTACTGCAAGGACCAAGAGTGAGGAGTTGCGTTTGGAACGTCTTATGGCGGAGTTGAAACTTCAGGCGGCAACCTATTGCCAGCGTAGCGAGGCGCAGATGAAACTCATGCTTGAGCAGTTGCAGTCGCTCGTTGCTCGACGATTAGAGAAGGAGAAAAATCGTTTGGAGGTAGCGCAGCGCAGCGTGGAGGCTCTGTCGCCGCAAAGAATCATGCAGCTTGGATTTGCCGTGGTGCGAAGTGGTGGTAGGCTCTTGAAGAGTGTTGAAGATGCCCAAGCTGGCGAGTTAATAGAGATTGAATTGAAGGACGGAGCAATAAAAGCGAGAATAGAGTAATATGGAGAATAAAGAATTGACATACAGTGAGGCAATCGCCGAGATAGAGCAAATTATAGCTCGTTTGCGCAGCGAACAGACCGAGGTTGATGTCCTCTCGGCGGAACTTAAGCGTGCCACAGAACTTATTGCACGTTGCAAGGAGCAGCTGCGTCAGGTAGAGGCATCGGTTAAGGAGCAACTGGAGGAGTAACTATGAAGCAGCTAATTAAATATATCCTCAACACAATCCCCCGACCTTTGTTGCAACGCATAGCGGGGTGGGCGGTGCCGTTGATGGGACTGCTGTATGTGGGGCGAGGCAAGGAGTGTCCCGTGTGTGGTTGTCGTAGGCGTAAGTTTTTGCCCTATGGATATGTTGAGCAGCGTGAAAATGCTCTATGTCCAAATTGTTTGGCATTGGAACGCCATCGTCTTCTGTGGTTGTGGCTGCTGCGTGAGAGTGATTTGGGTCGTGGCGCTGTTGCCCTGCCCAAGATGCTGCATATAGCTCCCGAGGTGGCTTTAATGCGTAGGTTTAAGAAGATGTACTCTGCCACTCCGGACAGATATGTCACGGCTGATTTGGAGAGTCCTCTTGCCGATTTGCATTTCGATGTTCAGCATATACCGCTTGCCGATGAGAGCTTCGATGCTGTTATCGCCAACCATATAATGGAGCATGTCGAGGACGACCTTCGAGCTATGCGTGAGATATATCGCATCATGAAGTCGGGCGGTTGGGGTGTTATTCTCTCGCCGGTAGATTATAGCCGAGCCACCACTTTCGAAGATGATACCATCACCGACGAGAGGGAGCGCACGCGCATCTTTGGTCAGTATGACCATCGTCGCATATACGGGCGTGATTACGCTCAGCGCTTGCAGGAGGCTGGATTTGAAGTGTATGAGATTGATTATAAAAGAGAATTTTCAAGGAAGGAGCAGGAATTGTATGCTCTGCCCGACGAGAAGTTATATGTTGTTCGTAAACCATTAAACGAGAGGTAGTATGAATGATGTGTTAAAGAAATATGGTTCGTTGCGTAATTATGTGGCAACAACTTTCTCACAAACCACGCAGGAGTGTGTGGATAAGGCTCTCATCTTTGCCGAGCAGAGAATGAGGAGCTATAATCGCTATGATGGTACGCCATTGTTTGACCACGATGTGGCTGTCGCCGAGATTGTGGCTAAGGAGATAGGTCTTGGTCGTAACTCCATGGTGGCATCTATTCTGCACGATGTAATGCGCATCGCAAGCAAGGAGTATCCTGAGGAGGTTGATGCTCTCTCGCGCACCATACGTGAGGAGTTTGGTGAGCCTGTGTTGGGTATTATCGTGGGATTGTGTAAGATTTCAAACATCAAACTCAAAGTGTCGAAGGAGCAGGCCGATGATTTTCGTGATATGATTGTCAGCTATTCGGAGGACCCTCGTGTCATACTCATTAAACTCGCCGACCGTTTGGAGGTGATGCGTAATTTGCAGATATTTCCTCCCGAGAAGCGTCGCAAGAAGAGTTGGGAGAGCATGAATCTCTATGCTCAGATAGCGCATAAGTTGGGCTTGTATGCCTTGAAGAGCGAGCTGGAGGATTTGGCGCTGAAGTGGTTGGAGAATAAGGATTATGAATATATCTGCCGTCGCTTGGAGGAGACCGAGAGCGAGCGTCAGACTTTCATTGCACGTTTTCTCGTCCCAATTGAGGAGCGCTTGAAGCAGGTGCCAAATCTAAGCTATCATATCAAGAGCCGCACCAAGTCGGTGTATTCGATTTGGAATAAGATGCGCAAGCAGAACGTGGGCTTTGAGGGTGTTTACGACATCTTTGCTCTGCGTGTGATTATTGACTGTCCAAAGGAGATGGAGAAGCAACTCTGCTGGACGGTATATTCTATTGTGGGCGATTGCTATACGCCCAATCCAAAGCGTATGCGAGATTGGGTTACTATACCAAAGAAGAATGGCTATGAGTCGTTGCACACTACCGTTTCGGCAGGCGAAGGACGTTGGGTGGAGATACAAATCCGCACCGAACGTATGGACGCAGTTGCCGAGCGAGGTATCGCAGCCCACTGGCGTTATAAGGGTGTAAATCAAGGAGGACAAACCTCGGAGCAGTGGCTCGGTCGTCTGCGTGAGGCGTTGGAGGAGACTACCCATTCGTTGTCGCAGCGCTTTGATGCTAAACCAACGTCGGGTGAGATATTTGTATTTACGCCAAATGGCGATATACGTAAGTTGCCTGAGGGTGCTACGGTGTTGGATTTTGCGTTCGATATTCACACCAACCTCGGTTCAACCTGTACGGGAGGTAAGGTCAATAACCGCGCCGTGCCTATACGCGAGGTGTTGCGCAATGGCGATATTGTGGAGGTGATGACGCAGAAGAACCAAACGCCAAAGGCGGATTGGCTGTCGTTCTGTGTTACGTCAAAGGCGCGTTCACGCATCAAATCGTACATTCGTGAGGAGCAGCTCAAGCATGCTCGCATGGGTCGCGAGGAGCTCGAGCGCAAGCTCAAGAATTGGAAGATTAATATCCCTATCGACGAGGTTGTTGCTTACTTGTGCCGTATGCTCAAGGTGCGCACAGGTAGAGAGTTGCACTCGATGATAGCTTTGCAGAAGATAGATTTCATCTCAATCAAGGAGATTCTCAACCGCTGGCTCTCGGGTCAGGCTGATGAGGAGCGTCGTGCGGCAGCAGCCGAGGCTGACAAGAAAAAGGAGGAGAGCAAACTCTCTGATTCGCAGCCACGTCGCTCGACTGATGCTCTGATTATTGATGATAAGATTAATAATATCGAGTATAAGTTGGCGAAGTGTTGCAACCCAATTAAGGGTGATGCTATCTTCGGTTTTGTGACCATTGCTTCGGGTATCACTATACACCGCACCGACTGTCCTAATGCGGCTCGTTTGAGGGAGAATTATCCTTATCGCATCATGGAGGCGCAGTGGCGCAATAATGCCGATGGGTCGTTCCGTGCTACAATATCGGTTGTGGCGCACGATATACCGGGTGTGGCTAATCAGATTACAGAGGTCATCACGCGAGAGCTTAAACTCAATATTCGTGGCTTGAACTTTAATTCACGCGGTGATGGCACCGCCGTAGGTACGGTGAGTGTCGAGGTGCCAAGTGCTACTGTGGTGGATATGCTCATTCACTCGATTATGCGCATCAAGGGTGTGCAACGAGCTTACCGATTGAAGAACTAATACTTGAGAACTATGCATAAACCGTTGAAATTTCTCTATGACCTACTATTGCCCATCTCTCGTATTCCGGGTTTGGGTTGGATGGTGCGTCCGCTGAAGTTGATTATCTACACCATCGAAGGATTGATGGCGCATGGAACTATGGACATGAGTGCCGCATTGACGTTCTACTCTCTTATCTCGATTGTGCCCGTGTTGGCGTTGGTGTTTGCCGTAGTTAAAGGTTTTGGATTAGCCGAGAATTTGGCGCAAAATCTCTATGGGTTATTGCCTCAGATGCCCGAGGTGGTGGATTACATGGTGTCGTTTGCCAACAATACTCTGGCTCGTACAAATGGAGGTGTGGTGGCTGCTATCTCTATCGTCACTCTGTTCTGGGCGGTAATTCGTATGTTTGAATCCATCGAGATGAATTTCAATAAGATATGGGAGGTGAAATCAACGCGCAATATGGTGCGTAAGTACTCCGACTATATCACCGTTGTAATCATAGCCCCTTTGTTGTGGATTATCGCCACCTCGATAGGTGCCTATGCCAAGGATTTGTTGGGTATTGATGGAGCGTGGTGGCTCAAGGTGCTGTCGAAGCTGATTTCGTTGGTGTTTGTGTGGGCGATGTTCACATTTGTCTATTTGGTTTTGCCTAACACTAAGGTGCGTCTGCGTTCGGCTCTGTTGGCAAGTGTGTTTGCGGGTACGGGTTTCTACCTCTTTCAGGCGTTATTCGTATTCTTGATGCGATGGATGACATCGTATAGTGCAATTTACGGTAGCTTTGCGGCGTTGCCTCTGTTCCTGTTATGGATGCAGAATTCGTGGAGTATTTTGTTGCTGGGTTGTGAGTTGTCGTTTGCTTTGCAGAATGAGAAGCGTTACGATGAGGAACGCGAGATTCCAAATGTGAGTCACGACTATTCGCAAAAACTCATGGTGGCAATAATGTACTATGTGGCTCGAGCGTTTATGCGTGGCGAGGGATCGGTGCCGATGAAAGATGTGCGCGAGAGTTTAGGTATATCTACTCGTATTGCCAATAAGTTGCTTGCACAACTTGTTGTTGCTGGAATGCTGAACGAGGTGAAACGCGAGGAGGAGGATTACGACGTGGCGTATGCTCCTGCAAGAGATATCGCTACGCTGAAGGTTAGTGATTTGTTGCAGGCGGTAGATGACTATGTCGAGGAGAATGAAAATAGCGAAATGCTATTACAAGCCGATGTGACGAAGTACGCCGTAGCAGCTGTGGAGCAGATTAAGCAGACGGCATGGCTTAGTGATAAGAATATATTGATAAAAGATATTGTAAAGAATGAATAACCCAACTCAACCCTTGAGTGTCGTTGTTGTCGGCAGTGGCAACGTGGCTGAGGCGGTGGCAATGGCTGTCGCCGACACGTGGGCTTTGGAGCTTAAGCAGGTGGTGGCGCGTAATGGTCAGCGAGCCTCGGCAATAGCGGAGTTGTGTCGCACGGAGTGGAGCGATGATTTGTCGAAGACCTCTGACGCGGATTTTTATATTATCGCCGTGAGCGATCGTGCTGTTGAGGAGGTAGCCTCGAAGCTACGTCGTGTCGAGGGCTCGGTTGTGGTACATACGGCCGGTAGTGTTGAGATGGAGGCTTTGGGCGAGGGCGCAAGGGGAGTATTGTACCCATTTCAAACGTTTACAGTGGGGCGCAAGGTCGATTTTTCAGATGTGCCTCTATTTGTAGAGGGCTGTACCGAGGAGGTTACCCAGCGCATAGAGCTTTTAGCTCAAGCACTCAGCCGTCGAGTTTATCGTGCTACATCTGCACGTCGTCGTGAGATTCACCTTTCGGGCGTGTTGGCTTGCAACTTTGTGAATGCGCTTTACAGCATGGCTGCCGACCACATAAGTTCTACGGAGGCTCTGCCGTTTGATGTGTTACGTCCACTTATTCTGGAGACCGCACGCAAGGCAGCCGATGCCGAGCACCCTCGCAACGTGCAGACGGGACCTGCGGTGAGGGGTGATTTCAAGGTGGCAGAACGTCACCAAAACATGCTTGACGATGACAAGCAAAAGGAGATTTATGAATTATTAACCAATTATATATGGCAAACTTCAAAGAAGATATAGCTCTCTGCAAGGCTTTCATATTCGATGTCGATGGTGTGATGACCGATGGCGGTATTATGCCCATTGACGGCGGAAAGGATTTTATTCGTCAGTATAACGCCAAGGACGGTTATGCGATAGCTTACGCTGTGCGTCGCGGTTATAAGGTGTGCGTCATATCGGGAGGCTTTGGTGAATTGTTGCGCTCACGATTGGAACGCTTGGGTGTTACGAAGGCATACCTCGGCTGCATGAATAAAATTGAAGCCATGGAGGAGTTTTTTCGTGATTATGAACTTGATCCTGCCACCACAATCTACATGGGTGATGATATTCCCGACCTGGAGTGTATGGCAAGAGTGGGTATCCCTGTTTGTCCTGCCGATGCTTGCGCCGAGGTGTTGGAAGCGTCGCGTTACGTGTCGGAGTTTGGTGGAGGTAAGGGTGCCGTAAGAGATATTGTGGAGCAGACCTTGCGTGCTCAAGATGAGTGGGCTAAAGACCACATGGGAGTTATTTGTGCAGCTTCAAGATAGTGCTATTATGGAGAATAAATCACGTCAGGAGATGGTGTTTGATTACCTTAATCAACATCAGATAGAATATACAACCTACTCCCACCCCGAAGCCCCCACCATCGAGATAGCTCAACAATATTGGCACAACGATGGGTCGAAACACTGCAAGAACTTGTTTTTCCGCAACCACAAGGGCAATCGTCACTATTTAGTGTGCTTTGATTGTGACCGTTCGATGGCGATACATGATTTGGAGCAGAAGCTACGACAAGGAAAGCTATCGTTTGCTTCGGAGCAGCGTATGGAGCGTTACTTGGGATTGCGTCCCGGCTCGGTGTCACCATTTGGGTTGATTAACGACGAGCAGAATCATGTGCATCTGTTCTTGGATAAGAACCTGTTGAATTATCCGTCGTTGAGTTTTCACCCTAACGATAACACCGCTACGGTGGTAATCTCGCAACCTATGTTTGCCCGCTACCTCGAAGAGGTGGGTAACAGCTACGAATATATAGAATTATACTAAACTTAAGATAGATGAAACGTCTTTTCCTTATCGACGCTTATGCCCTCGTGTTTAAGTACTACTACGCATTCATGGGTCGCCCGATGCGTAATCGTTACGGCATGAATACCTCAATTCTGTTTGGCTTCACCAAGTTTTTGCGTGATATACAGAAGCGTGAGAAGCCCGACTTGTTGGGCGTTGCAATGGATCCTAAGGGAGGGTCGTTTCGTTGTCAGTTGTTTCCCGAGTATAAGGCTAATCGTCCCGCAACACCTGAAGATATCATAGCTTCGGTGCCCTATTTGTGTCGCTTGCTTAAGGCTATGCGCATACCTGTATTCGAGGTCGAGGGTTACGAGGCAGACGATGTTATCGGAACACTCGCCATGAAGGGCGAGGCTGCGGGCTATGAGGTATTTATGGTTACGCCCGATAAGGATTATGGGCAGCTTGTAGGCGAGCATCGTTATCTCTACAAGCAAAAGGGTGATGATGTGGAGATTGTGCGTAGCGAAGATATATGTGCAAAGTATGGCATCGCAGACCCAATCTTGGTGCGTGATATTTTGGCAATATGGGGCGATGCGTCGGATAATATTCCGGGAGTGCCGGGCATTGGCGAAAAGGGCGCTTGTAAGTTGGTTGGAGAGTGGGGTGCTGTTGAAAACATACTTGCCAATGTAGATAAGATAAAGGGTAAGCAGGGCGAGAAGATTGCTTCGTGGGGTGATAATTTGCTTTTGTCGAAGCGTTTGGCAACGATATGTACCGATGTACCTGTGGAGTTTAATGCTGCCGATTTGGAGATATGCGCGCCTAACTTAGATGAGTTAAGGGCTTTGTATCAGGAACTTGATTTTACATCGTTCTTGCGTGATTTGCACAATTTAGCTCCCGAGCCACAGAGTGACGCTCCGCGTCAAGACCCACAACGTCAGCTTGCCGAGATGGCGCAGGCGAAATCGGCAGAGAAGAAGCGTCAGTCGCTCATGGGACAGGGGGATTTGTTTGCTTCGTTGATGCCAGACCCAACCCCTCAGATTGTGCCGACAAATGATGATGTTGAACAGCCCGAGCAGGCTGAAGCCATCGCTACAATACACTCAACGCCTCATGCTTACCATTTGATAAAAACCTCAGAGCAGTTGCAGACGCTTGTCGAGCAGTTGCTCACCGAGAAGGAGATATGTTTCGACACCGAGACCACCGGCTTTGATATGTTCCGTGACCGCATCGTGGGTATGTCATTTGCGGTGAAGCCTCACGAGGCGTGGTATGTGTCGTTTACACCTGAAAATACGGCTGCGTTCGTCGAGATTGTGCGCCCTCTGTTCGAGAATGAGAACATAGCGAAGGTGGCGCAAAATATGAAGTTTGATTTGATGGTGTTGCGTCGTTTGGGAGTTGAACTGCGAGGTCGCAAGATAGATACCATGATATTGCACTACCTGCTCGATGCTGAGGCGCGTCACAATATGAACTACCTTGCAGAAAGATATCTGCGTTACACACCAATCGCTATTGAAACACTAATCGGTAGAGGCTCTCGACAACTGACTATGGATCAGGTGAACATCGAAGCCGTGAAGGAGTATGCTGCCGAGGACGCCGATATAACCATGCAGCTGAAGCATGTGTTGTGGTGTGAGGTGCAGCAGCAGGGCTTGGTGGAGCTGTATGAGAAGGTTGAGGAGCCGATGATTGAGGTGCTGGCAGATATGGAGTTAGCAGGTGTGAAGATTGATGCCGCGCAACTTGCGGAGTATGCTGTCGAGCTGAATAGTGAGTTGGTGAACTTGGAGAACGAGATACGTATTCAAGCTGCCGAGCCTACGTTGAACGTTAATTCGGCACGTCAGCTGGGTGAGGTGCTCTTCGCTAAGATGCGCATTACTGATAAACCTAAGATGACCAAGACTCGACAGTTTAGCACTGAGGAGGAGTATCTGCAAACATTTGCGGGGAAACATCCAATTGTGGATAATATATTGAAATATAGAGGTGTTAAGAAGTTGATTTCTACATACGTTGAGGCTTTGCCACAACTTATAAATCCTGTGACGGGACGAATTCACACCTCCTACAATCAGGCTGTGACAGCTACGGGTCGTCTGTCTTCGACAAATCCTAATCTGCAAAATATTCCTGTGCGTGACGACATGGGTCGCAGGATACGACAGGCTTTCATTCCTTCATCTGAGGAGCATGTGCTTCTGTCGGCAGATTATAGCCAGGTGGAGTTGCGTCTGATGGCTCACTTGAGTGAAGACCCATCGCTGATAGATGCATTTATGCAGGGCGAGGATATCCATGCTGCCACTGCCGCCAAACTATACCATAAGAGCATAGCAGAGGTTACCTCTGATGAACGCCGCAAGGCTAAAACAGCGAACTTTGGTATCATATATGGCATCTCGGCATTTGGCTTGAGCCAGCGATTTGATATTCCGCGCAGCGAGGCGAAGAGCCTCATTGAGGGCTATTTTGCTACATATCCTAAGGTGAAGGAGTATATGGATTTATCGGTTGCGGCGGCGCGCAATAAGGGTTATGTGGAGACAGCATTTAATCGTCGCCGTTATCTGCACGACATAGCCTCACGCAATGCCGTAGCGCGTGGTGTAGCAGAGCGTAACGCCATAAATGCTCCTATTCAGGGTAGTGCTGCCGACATTATGAAGTTGGCGATGATTGAAATTCATCGTAGGTTCAAAGCTGAGGGCATACGCTCACGCATGATATTGCAGGTGCATGATGAGGTTGTGGTTGATACTCTGCGCTCGGAGTTGGAGGCAGTTTCGCGCATAGTGAAAGAGGCGATGGAGGGTGTTGCTAAGTTGCGTGTACTTCTAATCTCAGAGGCTGGCACAGGCGAAAATTGGCTTGAGGCGCATTAATGAATATTATACGTAAAAAGGAGGCTACTAACCCGACCGGTGAGTAGCCTCTTCTTTTTTAATCGAGTCCTAAATCAGACCTGACGTGATTGTCTACTTCTTCAATGAAGCCAAGCACTCGCTTACGTTCTTTTCGATGCGAGCCATTACATCTTCTGACTCAGCCTTCTCGAACTTCTCGCCCACGATATTCTCGTAAAGCTCAACGTAGCGGTCGGTGATGCTGTTTACAATCTCCTCAGTCATCTCAGGCACCTGCTGTCCGTCCTGACCCTGGAAGCCATTTGCCATCAACCACTCACGCACAAACTCCTTTGAGAGCTGCTTCTGCTTCTCGCCTGCTGCAAGACGCTCCTGGTAACCCTCAGC
>JAFPAD010000122.1 GCA_017424405.1 Alistipes sp. | reverse complement strand
GAATTTTGAATTTTGAATTTTGAATTTAATAAGGTATCTTTGCGTAATTAAAACCCCAATTATTATGAAAGAGATTGTATTAGTATCCGGTGGTGCGGGCTATATTGGTTCTCACACCGCTGTAGAGTTAATAAACGCAGGTTACGACGTAGTTGTTGCCGACAACCTTTCAAACTCAGATATGAGTGGCGTGGAGGGCGTGCGCAAGATTACAGGTGTTGATGTTCCTTTTGTGAATGTTGATTGCTGCGACAAGGAGGCATTCCGCAAGGTTTTCGAGCAGTACAACTTCAGCTCAATTATCCACTTTGCAGCTTACAAGGCTGTGGGCGAGTCGGTTGCTGACCCTATGAAGTATTATCGCAACAACCTCACTTCGTTTATGAACGTGGTGGATTTGATGCGTGAATTTGGTCGCCCAAACATTGTATTCTCATCTTCAGCAACAGTTTATGGCGAGGCTGACGAGTTACCTGTTACAGAGCTTACACCTCGCAAGCCTGCTACATCGGCTTATGGTAACACCAAGCAGATGTGTGAGGATATCTTGCGTGACTCAGTAAACGCTTACGAGGGCTTGAAGGGTATCTCATTGCGTTACTTCAACCCTATCGGTGCCCACCCAACAGCTCTTATCGGTGAGCTCCCACGTGGTGTACCTCAGAACTTGGTGCCATTCATCACACAGACTGCAGCTGGCGTGCGTGAGTGCTTGAGCGTATTTGGTGACGACTACCCAACTCCAGACGGCTCTTGCTTGCGCGACTACATCGACGTAGTGGATTTGGCAAAGGCTCATGTTGTGGCTATCACTCGCATGATTGAGGATAAGAACAAGACTAAGTACGAGGTATTCAACATCGGTACAGGTAATGCAACTTCAGTATTGGAGCTTGTAAACAGCTTCGAGCGTGTAAACGAACTTAAGCTCAACTACAAGGTTGCTCCACGTCGTCCGGGTGACGTTGTCTCTATTTGGGCTGACACAACTCTCGCAAACGAGGAGTTGGGCTGGAAAGCTGAGCGTCCTCTCGACGACACCTTGCAGGCTGCATGGGCTTGGGAGAAGAATGTGCGTGGCATAAAGTAGTGCTGCAAACAATAAAAACGACAGATTAGCGTTCATACTATGCACGGGTTGCGGTAGCGACCCGTGCAAAGTGTTGCTAAAGAACTACGATAGATGAAAAAAGTATTGATTCTCATGGTATTGGTAGTGCTGGGCATCGGCGAGGTTGCGGCTCAGAAATACTACATACCACGCTTTAAAAAGACAAAAATCGAGCGCGACTACGAGCTTGAAAACATGTCGCATAAGTGGGCTATCAACATGGGTGGTAGCTATAATGCATGCTTGGGCATGCAGAATGTCATTAAGTACGGCAAACGTGGCGATAAGGTGAACTATCCTCAAGGCATGGACTTTTCGGGTGGTACGTTCTACCTCGGTGCTGGTTATCGCTTTACCGAGAATTTCATAGCAGGTTTAGAGGGTGGTTTCCAGTTGCAGGATAATGGTAATTCAATCCCTCTGTACGCTACGCTGAAATACTATTATGGCAAGGCTGTGCAGAAGCAGCGCTACCGCTGGTTCAATTACCTGAATGCAGGTCCTCAGTTCTATTTGGGCGACAAGACAAAGGTTATGGGAGGCTTGGTGGCTGCTGGAGGCGGTTTGAGAGTGTTGGCTGGTCACACTATGAAGATGGACTTCTATCTTGGCTACCAGATGAATATCTGCAACCGCATACCAAGCTCTGACGGCAAGTACGACATTCCTGCATCGGATATTAAGTACCGCCAATTTGCGCACCTGATTCAGGTGGGTGTGAACATTCCTTTGTGGTAAGGCGCAGGGAAAACAAACCTCAGGATATCACTCTTCGAGCTTTCGGGGAGTGATTTTTTTGTACAAGTTCCTAATTTTGAGGTAGAAAACAGAGGTTTTTTCGAGCCGTTATTTTGAATTTTAAATTTTATAAGGTATCTTTGTAGCCGATTTCAGGCATAATGGGATTTGGCAATGAGTGTTTTTGCCAAGTTGAGTAATGCCGCAGGTAATAACTTTTTAATACACAAAACAAAATGAAAACACTTTCAATCAACGCTACAAAGCGTACCGAGTACGGTAAGAAGGCTGCTAAGGCTTTCCGTCGCGAGGGTCAGATTCCTTGCGTTATTTATGGTGGCAGCGAGGAGATCTCGTTCACAGTAGATGCTAAGGAGGTTAAGCCATTGATTTACACTCCAAACTCTTACGTTGTTGAGATCAACATCGACGGTAAGGTTGAGACTGCCGTTATGCGTGAGGTTCAGTTCCACCCAGTTCGCGAGCAGATTCTCCACATCGATTTCTACCGCGTTCAGGAGGGTAAGCCAGTTGCAATCGCTATCCCAGTTCGTTTGACAGGTAACGCTGAGGGTGTTAAGATCGGTGGTAAGTTGGCTTTGTCAGCTCGTAAGCTCATCGTTAAGGCTATGGTTGATCAGTTGCCAGACGAGATCGTAGTAGACGTTACTCCTTTGAAGGTTGGTCAGACTATCTTCGTAGGTGACCTCAAGTTCGATAACCTTACATTTGTTACTCCTGCAACTACAGCAGTTTGCGCCGTTCGTGTAACTCGTGCTACTCGTTCTGCAGGTGCGCAGCAGTAATCGTTAGAGGAGAATGAAATACCTCGTTGTTGGATTGGGTAACATCGGTGCCGAGTACGCCGAAACTCGTCACAACATAGGTTTCAAAGTGTTGGACGCCTTAGCTGAGGCGTCCAACGTCTCTTTTATGGCGGGTCGTTATGGCGCAACAACTACCGTTAGACACAAGGGACGACAAATCATCTTATTGAAACCTTCGACATACATGAATCTGTCGGGAAAAGCAGTACGCTACTGGATGGAGCAGGAGAAGATTCCACTCGAAAATATTCTCATCATCTCCGACGACATCGCATTACCCTTTGGTCAGCTACGCATGCGCAAGAAAGGTAGTGCCGGAGGTCATAATGGATTGAAGAATATCTCAGAGTTGCTGGGTCGCGAGGACTATGCCCGCATGCGCTTCGGCGTGGGTGGCGACTTCGCACGAGGACATCAGGTCGATTATGTATTAGGAGAGTGGAGCGACGAGGAGCGTAAAGCTATGCCTGACCGCCTGAAGATATTTGGCGACGCCATCTTGTCGTTTGCCTGCGTAGGCGCCGACATGACGATGAATACCTTTAATAAAAAATAGGCACAACAAAGCCCCTGCGGGATATTCGCAGGGGCTTTGTAATTCATAGGGGAAATCCTAATACTGCTCGATGAAATCTACCACAATCTTAAAGATAGGCTCGTAGTTGTCAAACAAAGCATTCTCCCATGTGTCGTGAATTGTGTGGTAATACTTATATGCATCGCCATCATCGTTCATCAAAAAGATGCAAGGCACGCCACGCTGTGCGAAAGGATAGTGGTCGCTATTGCCAGCCAACTTACCACGGTTCAGGCTCTTGAAATAACCCTTCTGGCTGTTTATCTTCTCGAATAACTCATAACCCTTCATACCTGGGTCACTCACCTCGCAATACTGCACAGGGTTATTGTCGGCAATCATGTCGAGGTTAATCAAGTAGCGCACCTGCTGCAAAGGAGCCGAAGGATTGTTAGCATACCACTCCGAACCTCGAAGGTTAGCGTCCTCACCCGAGAAGGCTACGAAATACATATCGTACTCAGGACGATTCTTAGCGTAGTGAGCCGCAAGGGTTACGATAGTTGCCGTACCCGATGCGTTATCGTGAGCACCAGCAAAAAACACCTTCTTACCCAACACTCCCAAGTGGTCGTAGTGCGCAGTAAAGAGATAGCATTTATCGTGACGCTTACCCTCAACTTTAGCGATGACGTTAAAGCACTCGTTATCCTGCAAGAACTCATTCTCGATATTCATCTTTACGCTTTTGGCATTGGTAGGGAATGACGACGCAGTAACCCATATCATAGGCTTCTCGATAACTCGCTCGCCATACGCCTTATAGAACTTAAGTGGCTCGTTCCATGTATAAATCAAACCTGCATTAGAACAGCCCGCCTTGCTCTGCAAACGCTTAAAGTCTGCCGAATGTTTGTAGGTGAACCAGAAGTCACACACCACAAAAGCGTCCTTATTCTCAGGACGTGCCAAGTCGGCAAAAATCTTCTCCGAATTATAGTTCAGCGTGTCGATGTAATAGAGTTTATATTCGCCCTTTACGCCGGGAGAGAACTCACGCATCGTGAAATCCTCGCCGGGAACGAGTTTCTTGCCATCGACCAACAACTGCATCTTGCCCGGAAAAGTGTTAATATTGAGTTTGAATGGCTGACACACAACCTCATCTACACCAGCCTTCTGAAACTCCTTTTCCAGATACTTACCCGCCTTGTTGGCTCCGTCGAAAGCGTAACCGCGACCCTTATATTTTGGGGAACTAAGCTCCTTCACTACCTTCTTGTAGAGGTTCAAATCCTGCGCATTGAGCTGAAAAGCTACCATGGCAAGCAATATGATAAGAATTCTCTTCATCTTAAAACTTTCTATTAATAAATTATGCCTTGCTCAAAGCCTCGAAGCCCTTACCATAAACACCCATTACTGAGCCCATTGTGATGAAGGCATTCTCGTCGATGCGGTGAGCAATCTTCAAAATCTCGGAAGCATTGCGCTTACGACATACCACCATTGCAATCTTACACTCAGTCTTAGAGTACCAACCCTTACCGTCGAGGACTGTCACACCACGATGTGCCTCGTTGTTGATAGCATCAGCTATCTCGGCGTACTTAGGGCTGATGATAAATATCTGGCTCGACTGCTGACTACCCGACTGGATAATATCTACGGTATAACCATACACTGCAATCATGATGTAACCATAGACAATCGTAGCGATTCCTGTTGCGATGTCGTCAGCCACAAAGATTGAGCAACCGATGATGAAGAAGTCGCTTGAGATAACAATCTTACCATAACTGATGGTCTTATACTTGTTGATAATCATCGCCACGATATCGGTTCCGCCCGTAGAGCCACCCTGACTAAAGCTGACGGCAACACCCGAACCCGCAATCACTGCACCCAAGATGATGATGAGAATGTTGTAAGAGTTAATCGTTTGAGCATATTGCACCAGCACTCCGTTGGCTATAACCGTTCCGTCGGCGAGAATTCCATCGGGCAACCACACGCCCCACGCGTCCATGGCTATGGAGAGTATGATGATGCAGTAGATGGTCTTCAGTCCGAAGTTCCAGCCCACGATAAATCCACCCACAAGGAGCAGGATACCGTTGATGATAAAGACAAACTGTCCAAGTGTGATAGCTGGGAAAATGGCATTAAGGAGCATCGACATACCTGTAGCTCCGCCACCCATACCTCCCGCAGGAATGATGCAGGCAGTCCAGCCAAAAGCGTAAAGGAACATACCCAATCCGAGGATAACGTACTCCTTCAAGCCTACTGCGACTTTGGTCATTGAAAGTTTCATAATTTTCGCAAATGCTTTAACTTATAATTTATAATTAATTTCTATCTTTTGCTTTATATTTGCAATGCAATCTCACTTTTTCGTTGCAAATATATTAAAAATATCGCCTTGATGTACACCTTTAGCCTCTAATTGTTTGTCGAGCATCATTAAAAGTGTCTCGTTGCGAATAAGCCCCCACCCTTGCGTGTGGTGATAACGCGGCGGAGCCTCTCCAGCAAAGCGTTCGATAACAATATCGGGACGCAAGCGACGCACAATCTCCACAAACAGGTCGATATACTCCTCAACCGTCCAGAAGCGAAAATGCTCAGGGTGCTCGTCGTACTCACGCGCCAAGGGCGTATCCTTGAAGAGTTGCAACTGATGGAACTTAATCGTTGTCAGTGGCAACGCATTTATCTTCTCCACCTGCTCAAGAAGCATCTGGTCACTCTCACCGGGCAGACCCAAGATGAAGTGCGCTCCACAATGTATTCCGCGCTCGGCTGTCATCTCAATGGCTCGCACCGCCGTAGCGAAATCATGCCCTCGATTTATACGCTTAAGTGTAGCATCGTAACACGACTCCACGCCATACTCCAAAATCACATACTTATCACGTGCCAGCTCGGCAAAGTAATCCAGTTTCTCCTCGTCCACGCAATCGGGACGTGTACCGACCACGATACCCGCAACATCGGGATGCGCCAAAGCCTCGTCGTAACACTCACGCAGGCACTCCAGCGGGGCGTAGGTATTCGAGAAAGATTGGAAGTAAGCCAAGTATCGCTGAGCCGTACGATAGCGACGACGATGAAACTCTATGCCCTCCTCTATCTGCTGGGTGATGCTCTTCTCGCTGGCGCAGTACGAAGGTGTAAAAGCGTCGTTGCGACAAAAGGTGCAACCACCCCACGAAATCTTACCGTCACGATTGGGGCAACTGAAGCCTGCATTTATGGTCACTTTCTGCATGCGAGAGCCGAAAGTACGCTTAAAATATGCCGCATAGCTATTGAAGCGGCGTTCATCTCCCCAAACGTAAGGCATTGTTCTACTTCTTATCCTCTCTTTTTCGTAAAAACCTACTTTTCCTATACAAATTTAGGAAAACTATCGTAAAGTGGTGCTGGAATAACAAAAAAATATTGCATCTGTGAATATATATTTATTCGTAGATAAGTCTATCTTCTCAAAAAAAATAAGAGGCTACCGAATACTTATGTCGGTAGCCCCTAACTTTAGAGTCTATTAACTCCTACTATTTCCTACGCCGATTAGTTTGCAGCAGTAGCCTCAGCTGTAACCTTTGCCCAATCTACGCCCAACTTCTCAGCAACATCTTTCGAGATGTCAGCCACGGTAGCCTCGTCAGCATAAATCAAAGCGTTGCCTGGAAGGATTACGCTGTAACCACCAGCCTTAGCAACCTCATTGATTGTGTTCTTAACCTTATCGTAGATAGGAGTCATGAGCTTCTGCTGCTCCTTCTGGATATCCTGCTGTGCAATCTGCTCGAACTGCTGGATACGATTGCTGATGTCGTCCAACTCCTTCTCCTTAAGCTGCTTGATAGAGTCGCTCAAGCTCTCAGCATTCTTCTGATACTCCTGGAACTTTGTATTAAACTCCACCTGAAGAGTCTCTGCCTGAGCTGAGAGATCCTTAGCAAAAGCCTCGAGCTTTGTCATAGCCTCCTGAGTCTCTGCCATGTTGGCAACGATAGGCTCTGTGTTGATGTAACCGATTTTCTGTGCAAAGAGTGATGAAGAGAACATCACGCATAAAACCGCAAGGGTTAGTTTCAATACTTTTTTCATAATCTTTTTATGTGTGTAATTTATTAGTTTGCGTTATTAGTTTAACTACTTAAGCATATCTATCACCGCCTGAGTGTGGTCGGCTTTAGGCGAGTAATATAACATGGTTGCATTCTGAGCCACGTCGATAATCATATCAAAGCCCTTCTTCTTGGCATACTCCTCGATAGCGGCAAACACTCGCTGCTGGATTGGCTGAATAAGTTCAAGGCGTTTCTTCATAAGCGTGCCGTCGGTACCAAATATTGACTCTTGATAGGTTGCGGCTGCCTGCTCCATCTCCAAAATCTTCTGTTCGGTAGCCTGCTGCGATGCTGCGTTGAGCTCAGAGCGACGCTCCATATATTTATTATACAAGGTCTCGACCTCCTCAAACTGCTTATCAACCTCAGCCTGATAATCATTCGCAAGTTTATCGAGCTCGCTGATTGCAGCATTATAACTCTCTATCGACTTAAAAATCTTTTCGCTATTCACTACTGCGTAGTTCTGAGCCGAAGCCATCGCAGCAACGCCCAACATGAGGGCAATGGTTAAAATCAATCGTTTCATAGTCGCATATTTTAGTTATACCTAACTCTCTCAAATTCTTTGCCGCAGGTTAGAACGACTGACCCATTGTGAAGTGGAAGCGACTGCCGCTCTTTGCTTTACTTCCCATAGGTGCGTCAAATCCATAACCCCAATCCAGACCAATCAATCCTACGATAGGCAAGTACAGACGTACACCCAAACCTGCCGCACGCTTAATCTTGAATGGAGAGAACTCCTGCCATGACGAGAATCCGCTACCTCCCTCAAGGAATCCAAGCACAAAGACCTGAGATTGATCCTTCAGTACAACAGGATAACGTAACTCCATAGTGTATTTATTGTATGCAACCGAATAATTGCTTCCCACAGGATCCAAAGCTCCGTCTTCGTAACCACGCAAACCGATGATATCAACACCATACATCGTGTAGCCACTCATACCGTCACCGCCGACCTCGAAGCGCTCGAAAGGAGACACCTTGTATTTGTTGTAGTGGCCCAAGTAACCCATCTCGGCCTTAGCCATCAACACCAACTTACGGTCGCGTGTGATAGGCTGAAACCAACAACCTCGCATCTCCCAGCGGTGATACTCAATCCACTTGTAGCGGTCGCGGTCTGCCAACTCATCATCGGCGTAGTTCACACCGTCCCACAACGAATATGGAGGCGTAATGGTAGCCGTAACCGAGAACTCAGAACCCGAACGTGGATATATAGGCTGATCAACTGTTGAACGACCAAACGCCAACTTCAACGACAACTCGTTAGCGTCACCATCTTTCATGATAAAGTAGTCCCAATTCTTCAACGCATAACGACGATACTGCGCCTCGGCATAGATTGTGAAGTTAGGGTCTGGCCACTGCAAACGCTTACCCAAACCTACGCCGACACCCGACGTACGGAAGTGCATGGTTGATTTCTGCCAGATGTAATATGCATTATTCTGCTCCGACCAGTGAGCCGACACGGTAAGTGAGTTAGGCTTATGACCTCCCACCCAAGGGTCGGTAAAGCTGGCTGAGATAGCCTTGTAATAAGTACCGTTTGTCTGACCCGATACCGAGAACTTCTGATTCTGACCCATAGGATATGGAGTCCACTTGGTCTTGTCGAAGATGCCGCGTGTCGAGATATTGTTAAGTGTGATACCCACCGAACCTACGAACGAACCGGCACCCCAACCACCAGCGATATTGAACTGGTCGCTCGCCTGCTCAACCAATGGAAAGTTGATATCCACCAAGTCGTTCGACACAGGCTTCACATCGGGCTGCAACTGCTCGGCATCGAAGTGACCCATACCCATGAGCTGACGCAACGAGTACATCAACAACGCACGGTTATATAGCTGTCCGGGATACACCGAAAGCTCGCGACGGATAACCTCGTCGTTCACTCTCTCGTTACCCGAGATACCCACCTCGTTAATCTTAAACTGCTTACCCTCGAAGATACGCACCTCAACGTCGATAGAGTCCTTACCCACAACAACCTCAGATGGGTCAATCTGCGACATCAAGTAACCACTATTCTGATAGAGGCTCGAGATAGAGCTCTGATCCGATGGGTCCATCTCACGACCAATACCCAAACGCTTGTGCATCGACTTACGGTCGTAGGTATCGCCCTTCTTAACACCGAACATCTTATCCAAGAAATCGGTCTCATAGATTGAGTTACCAACCCAATTAACGTCGCGGATATAAAATTTCTCGCCCTCAGCAACCTTCAGGTGGATACCGATACGGTTTGAGCTGATGTCGTAAACCGAATCCGACAACACTGAGGCATTACGATAGCCCTGTGAGTTATAGAAATCAACCAACAAATCCTTATCGTTCTCAAACTCCTTAGGGTTGAACTTGGTGTTCTGGAAGAAGTTGATGGATTTGCGGTGAGTCTTTTTAAACGTACGACGCAGACGCTTGTCGGTGAATTTCTCATTACCCTCGAAGGTAATCTCACCCACCTTAACCTTCTCGTTGCGGTCGATGAGGAAAGTCACGTGTACAACATTATCCAAGCCTGTGGTATCGTTGGTGATGATGGCTCTCACCTCGGCATTACGATAACCCTTATCGGCAAACTCCTTCTTGATGAGTTTCTCGTTCTTGTCGATTACATAGTCCGAGAGCTCGCTATTGCGACGCAACTGCAACTTCTCGGCAAGCTCCTTCTTCTTTGCATTGCTGATACCCTCGCCTGCGAAGTTCCAGCTGTGAACACGTGGGCGCTCCTTCAAGAAGACCTCCATATCCACGCTGTCGCCATCGATTGTTGCGCCAATCTTAACATCGGCAAAAAAGCGCTGTGCCCAAAGACGTGAGATTGAATTTGAGATGTAGTTACTTGGCAAATAGATGGTATCGCCCGGAATCAAACCCGAGATTGTACTCAATGAGTTCTCGCTGATATGCTTTGCACCATGAAAATTCACCTTGCGGATATGATACATTCGAGGTTTCTCGTTTGCCTTCATCGCAGGGGCATTCTTATCAAAGAGCGACTCCACCTGCTCCTGCTGCAATGTATCTTGTTGCGCCTTTACCGTCCAAGTTGCGCCGAGCATCACAGCCAGCACCACTACCAATATTTTACTTGCGTACTTCATCTATCTGAATAAAAATCTATTACTTAACTAAACCGTATCGACGGTCACGAGCAGCATACGCCTCCAAAGCCTTATCCAACTCTGCCTTGTCGAAATCGGGCCACAAGGTTGGAGTGAAATAAAACTCCGAGTATGACGCCTGCCACATCAAAAAGTTACTCAATCGGCACTCGCCACTTGTGCGAATAATCAGGTCGGGGTCGGGCGCAAACGAGGTGTAGAGCGATGATGAAATCATCTGCTCGTCAATCTCCTCAGGCTTTAACTCGCCCTGCGCCACACGCTGAGCCAACTTCTGCACCGCAGTAGCAATCTCACTGCGTGACGAATAATTCAACGCCAGCACGAAGGTCATGTTCTCACCTGCGGCTGTCATCTGCTCGATTGTCTCCAGCGAAGCCTTCACCTTATCCGAAAAGCGCGACCTGTCGCCGATAGTCTGCACCTTGATACCAACTCGCACCAACTCCTCGCTCTCCATCTCTACGCCCTTGCATATCAACTCCATGAGAGCATCTACCTCAGCCTGAGGACGACCCCAGTTCTCGGTAGAGAAAGCATATACAGTGAGATACTTCACGCCAGCATGCGCAACATTACGCACGGTCTCTCGCAAAGCATTCATACCAGCAATATGACCCTCGCTGCGCTCCTTTCCGCGCATGCGAGCCCATCTGCCATTTCCATCCATAATGATGGCAATATGTTGTGGTATCATTTTTCCTGTGCTCATATAACTCGCAAATATAGACAAAATTACTCGAAAACTAAACAATTTTCGAGTTTTTTACCCTTTTACGCCCTTTCGGCGGGGTTTTTCGCCAGATGTCGAAGCTAAAAAATCAGTTTCTGATATCTACGTCCCACATCATCTTGCTATGTAACGTTTCGTAGAACGAAATATTGTGTGGCACGACCAACAAAATCTGCGATTCGGCTCTACGCAGACGTATCTGTTCGCCATTGCGGAGTGTGTAGGAACGATTGTCGATTGAGAGCATAGCCTTGCCCTGTCGGGTCTTTATTGTGAGTACAATTTCAGCCGTATCGGGAACCACCACAGGACGCATACCGAAGTTATGTGGAGCCAGCGGAGTGAGCAAGAAACAACCACACTCGGGAGCCACAATAGGACCTCCAGCACTAAGCGAGTAAGCCGTTGAACCCGTTGGCGTTGAAATGATTACACCATCACCATTATACTGTGCCACCAACTGCTGATTAACCACAGCCTCCACCTTAATCATGGTAGCCTCCATACGTTGCACAGCCACCTCGTTCAGCGCCATCAGACTACCGACGCCCTCACCCTCGACCAAAAGCATTGTGCGAGGTTGTATGTTCAGCTTTCGCTCAGCGATTTGCTCAAACAACTTCTCCACGCCGTCGCGCGTAGCCGAGGTTAAAAAGCCCAAGTGACCAAAATTTATGGCTGCCACAGGAATCTGCTTATTACTCAACCTCTGCACACCCTCAAGCAACGTGCCATCGCCGCCACAACACACCATAACGCTGTCGGCGGGCTGCTCGCCCGTTGTCGTGCCGTAGATTTTTTCAGGCTCAATGCTCTTACCGAGCAACTCTTCAATCACCTCTGCAAACTCTTGATTTATTGCATAGTCGAAGCCGTAATGGTCAATCAATCTGAGCAATCGTTGCAAATCTGCCACTGTGTGAGCAATCTTACTGCGTGAAAAAAGTATAATTTTCATACTCGCAAAGAAAAAAATAAGTAACTTTACATCGCAAAGATAACTATTTTATGACAAAACTAAGTGTTAATGTAAATAAGATTGCCGTATTGCGCAATTCTCGTGGTGGCAATTTACCCAATGTGGTACGTACCGCCCTCGATATAGAACGTTTTGGCGGCGAGGGTATCACCGTACACCCACGCCCCGATGCACGTCACATACGCTATCAGGACGTGCGCGACCTAAAGGCTGTCATCGCAACCGAGCTTAACATCGAGGGCAACCCCATACCATCGTTCGTCGATTTGGTAATGGAGGTAAAGCCTGCGCAGGTTACTCTCGTGCCCGATGCCGAAGATGCCATCACATCAAACGCCGGTTGGGACACAATCAAGCACCGCGAATTCCTAACACAGATATGCAAGCAGTTTAACGACGCCGGCATACGCACTTCGATATTTGTAGATCCAGTGCCAGCAATGGTCGAGGGTGCTAAGGAGTGCGGAGCACAGCGCGTGGAGCTCTACACCGAGGCTTATGCCGCAGGCTACAAGGCCGACCGCGAAGCTGCCATCGCCCCCTATGTCGAGGCGGCAGAGGCTGCACGTCGTGTGGGTCTGGGATTGAATGCAGGTCACGACCTCAGCCTTGAGAATTTGGAGTACTTCGCAGAGCGAATTCCTTGGTGCGACGAGGTTTCGATTGGTCACGCACTGATAGCCGACGCTTTGTACTTCGGCTTAGAGAATACAGTTCAGTTATATAGACGTTGCCTGAAGGCAGCCGAAAAATAGAATGCGATGGAAGAGTTTGCACCACTTGCCAATCCCGTATTTCGTAAGATTTCACGCATCGTCGATGAGATGGGTGTCGAGGCGTATGTCGTGGGCGGATATGTCCGCGACTACTACTTGCGTCGCCCCTCGACCGATATCGACGTGGTGGTCGTAGGTAGCGGCATCGAGGTTGCTGAGGCTTTGGGACGCGAGGTGAAGGGAAAGGTGTCGGTCTTCAAAACTTTCGGCACAGCTATGGTGCGTGCACACGGCACCGAGGTGGAGTTTGTGGGAGCCCGCAAGGAGTCTTACACTCACGACTCGCGCAAGCCTCAGGTTGAGCCAGGCTCACTGGAGGACGACCAGCGCCGACGCGACTTCACTATAAACGCTATGGCGTGGTGCCTCAACGGTGACCGATTTGGCGAGCTGGTGGACCCATTTGAGGGCATGTTCGACTTGGAGGATTGCATCATACGTACCCCATGCGACCCCGACATCACCTTCTCGGACGACCCCCTAAGAATGATGCGTGCCGTGAGATTTGCCACACAGCTCGGCTTCACGATTGACGAGGAGACGTTCGACGCCATCGTCAGAAACAAGGAGCGCATAAAGATTGTATCAAAAGAGCGCATCGTGGTGGAGCTCAACAAGATAGTTCTTTCGCCCGTACCATCAATGGGCTTCGACCTGCTGCACATGACGGGTCTGCTGGAACTTATCTTCCCCGAGATGGAGCGCCTATGCGGAGTGGATAGAGTAGGCAACCATGCTCACAAGGATAACTTCCGCCACACGCTCAAGGTGCTGGACAACGTGGCACGCAAGAGCGACGACCTATGGCTTCGCTGGGCTGCGGTGTTGCACGACATCGCCAAACCTCTGACGAAGGCATACGACCGTAAGATAGGTTGGACATTCCACCAGCACGAGGTGGTGGGCTCGAAGATGGTACGCGACGTATTCCGTCGCATGAAGTTGCCGATGAACGAGCACATGAAGTTTGTGCAGAAGATGGTCTATCTGCATCTGCGCCCGATTATCTTGTCGGAGGATATGGTGACCGACTCGGCTGTTAGGCGTCTGCTGTTTGAGGCGGGTGACGACGTAGAGAAGTTAATGACCTTGTGCGAGGCCGACATCACGTCGGGCATCGACGCCAAGGTGAAACGTTACCTCGCTAACTTTGAGCTTGTACGCCGCAAGATGAAGGATTTGGAGGAGCGCGACCGCGTGCGTAACTTTCAGCCACCTATCACAGGCGACATCATCATGAAGTGCTACGACCTGCAACCATGTAGCGTCATCGGCGAGATTAAGGAGGTGATAAAGAATGCCATTCTCGATGGCGACATACACAACGACTACCGCGAAGCATACGCCCTGATGGAGCGCCTTGCCACCGAGCGAGGACTTGTTAAGGTGTGCGATGTGGAGGAGCCGCATCCCACCCCCGAACCCGTTATAGAGGAGTCAACAGAATAGATAGAAAGAGAACCGTTTTGGTTCTCTTTTTTTATTTGACCCATATAACGTCATTGCGAGGAGCGCAAGCGACGTGGCAATCTCGTTACAAATTTGCTGCAAGGAGATTCCCACGCTCATTTCATTCGCGCGGAATGACCTACCTCAGAACTATATTCCCCTAATTAAATTACTATTCCCCTGCAATTCCCCGCAGAGAGTGTTGTTTGTTTAATGAAAGTTTTTTATATTTGTAATATCGAGGAGACTCTCTCGATACTACATATTTTATAGAAAGTGTTTTCGCACACTCCTTAACAGAAAATGTGGAAGTTTTCAAAAGCGGAGGTGGAACGAACAACACTCATTTCTTGTTTAGACTATGGCAAGGGTGCAATTCTTGCATCCCTATCCCCATATCTATTCAGGTGTGGGGTATTGCATCGTTTATTCCGCTTGGGTCTTTCCACAACCTTCTGTTAGATGAACGAAATCAACTCCACGCTTGAACCGAAATATACAACTTATTACTCTGATAATCAAATATACAATAACGGGAATTATATGAATTGATACCATAAAGTTCCCGTTGTTTTTATTTTCGCAAGATGTGATATATTATAGATGTGCGCGATTCTTGGTCGGTAAGTCAAAAAAAAACAGAGTTACCGATAAAGAATCGAAAGATTTTGCTTACCTTTGCATAAACTTAAATGATTGGGGCATGAGTGATATAATCATAGGAAGAAAGGCTGAGCAGGAAATTTTGCGTCAGCGTATTGAGTCAAAGTCTCCCGAACTTATTGCTATCTATGGCAGACGTCGTATAGGAAAGACTTATTTGATAAGACAGTACTTCAAGGATACTTTCAGTTTCTATTCCACAGGTATTTATCAGGGAACAAAAAAAGAGCAACTCGGAGAGTTTACTCGTCAGTTAGAATACTATTCAGGTCGTAAATGGAAGGTTGCGAAGGACTGGTTCGATGCATTTGCACAGTTGCGCGAGTATCTTGAGTCTATTGATGGAGACAGTCCTATTGTGGTTTTTCTTGATGAATTACCATGGATGGATACACTAAAGAGCAGATTCATTAAAGCTTTCGAATTCTTTTGGAACTCGTGGGGGGCAACAAACAATCGCTTGAAATTTATTGTTTGTGGAAGTGCAACTACTTGGATGCGTGAGAATGTTCTTTCTGATAAAGGAGGATTATACAACAGAACCACTCGAAGTATATATCTTGCTCCATTCTCGCTTCATGAGACTGAGCAGTACCTTTTATCACGGGGTATGAATTGGAATCGTTATCAGATTGCAGAATGTTATATGATACTTGGCGGTACACCTCTATACCTTCAAATGCTCGAACGTGACAAGAGTCTGACTCAAAATGTGGATAATCTTTTCTTTGTGCAAAATGCTCCACTCTCGCGAGAATATAACTTCCTGTTCCGTTCGCTCTTCAACGAAGCCACATTACATAAACAAATCATAGAGGTGTTGGCAAACAAGGCTTCTGGCTTGACTCGTACGGAAATTATGGCTGCCACCAAAATTGAAGATGGTGGTGCTTTGACGAAAGCGCTCCGTAACCTATGCGATTGTGACTTTATCCGTCAATACACTGCTTTTGGCAAGGCAGAGCGTGGTACAATATTCCAATTGACAGATTTGTTTACATTGTTCCATCTTCGCTACGTAAAGGGTTATCGTGGGCAGGATGAAAACCATTGGCAGAACATGATCGACTCTCCATCGCGTAGAGCATGGAGCGGTTATTCTTTTGAGCAGTTGACGCTCCACCATATTCGTCAGATAAAACAGAAGTTGGGTATCGTTGGCGTGCAAAGTGATATATGTGGATGGAAGGGTGATGGAGCACAGATTGATTTGCTCATTGACCGCAGAGATCAGACTATTAACCTATGTGAGATGAAATTCTCTCAGAGTGAGTTTGAAATTACCAAGCAGTACGATGAACGCCTCCGGGAACGTGCAGAGATTTTCCGTTCAGCAACCAAGACACGTAAAGCAATACATCAAACATTCGTAACCACCTACGGCTTAAAAAAGAATATGTATAGCGGAACTGTACAAAGCGAAGTTGTGCTCGATGACTTGTTTGTAGAGTAAAGATTATATCCCTTCAGATATATGCAATCAATTTGGTTATATTAACTTTTGGGGTAGTTTATTATTCAATGAATAATGATGCAAAAGAAGTCACTTTTTGCATCATTATATTATTAAAGGCCCCAGTGTCTAAAATAAACATCAGACTCCACCATTTCCTCAAATCTGTCGTCAATATTAGTAAAAAAATCAATACCAATTATGTTTTCCAAATCGTTTACTGAAACAGCATACTCTTGTATGCGTTTATGACCAGAAGTATTTGGCATTATAAATGCAATAGTATTAAAGACATTATTTTTTACAGTTAGGAAAGCCTTAAAAAACGCATCTGGAACGACGACCTTATTTGAACCAATAGTTCCGTAAGTGTTGTTCGTAATAATTGGGCCACAAATTATATACACCTTGTCAAATTTTTTAGCCCACTCTCTTCCTAATTTCTCAAGTGTCAACCAGTCACCTGAGTTAAGTTCGTGATTTTGAGGACAAATATTTGTTAGGTAAAAACTTTCATACATAGTCTTCTCTGACCACTTCAAATCAGCAGCAGGACACATATGACCTTTGTCCCATCCCGAATTGCTATAATCCTCTCTCATTGCCTGGCGACCTTTAAAAGAAAAATCCATGCCGAATTGCCCTTTACGTGGGAACTGACCATCTACCTCTACATCGGTCAATTCATATGCAACCCAATTAGGGATTAGTGTTTTTGTGTTGTATGACACAGTAAAACCTGTATATATAATAACATTGTCACTAGCAGTGATCTTTGGCATTTCTAATAAAGAGCCAGAAATACCTTTAGATGTTTGTCCATATCCTGTTAAACAAACGACTAATAGTAATAGTGTTGAGATTATTCGCATAATATTACTTTTATTGGTTGTAATCCTTTACTCTGTTTTCTCGATGTTGCAAATAAACCGCAACATTTCTCTTTCATTGTGCATTCTTCACAGAATTCAGCATATTCATTCTTCCAATTAGAAATAGATTTAACTGCAAATTTCCACAGATTTTCATTCAATACGCAATGCGTCAAATTAAACACTGAGACATTTAATCCCCAACGACTCAACTCGCATACTGCAGATTCAAGTTGATCTTGATATT
>JAFPAD010000003.1 GCA_017424405.1 Alistipes sp. | reverse complement strand
CTCACGCCGATGGTACTGCCTATTTAGGTGGGAGAGTAGGTAGCCGCCTCTTCAAGCCGAGTTGGATTTATCCGACTCGGCTTTTTCTTTGTATATGTTTCGGAGGAGCTGGATGCTTTGTGGAGAGATTACGGTTGGATAATCTTTGACCGCCGAGTCGGAAAATCTCAACTCGTAGCTTGAAGAGGCGGCCTGCCGCCAACCATATTGACATTCCCCCTAAATCCCCCTTTGGGAAAGGGGGACTATAAATGGTGGAGCTATATACCTTATATATTATATATACGAGTTTATCCCCTATGCTGAGGTGCCGCCGATTTAAGCCGTGCGCGTAATCGCGCAGCGATGCACGGCAAGTTAAGCGAAGAACCAGGCCTATAGATTATAAGAAAATGGCTGATGAATGATGTTCACCAGCCAAAAGTTGTTCAGAGTTAATTATCTTACCTTATCTTTTTTCTTTGATTCGATGTAATCCTCCTCGTTGCAGTATTTACATTTTCTATGGGTGTGGAATGTAGTTACCTTATATGTCTCGTTTTGGGCATTTTGTTCAAAATCAGTATCTACTTTTTGTTTGTTTTGCTTAACCATAGCATACTTCTTTCTGCAATGAGGGCAGCGTGTGCAATATCCGTGTACCCAAATTGCTCCAGCTACTGATAAAATAAATACACCAATTGAGATGGTTGTTGCTGCCCATTTAGGCATCTCAACATTCATGTCTATATCAGGGTTTAGAAATCCATATGTACATACGCCAGCACAAAAGGCTACAAAAATAAAAGTACTTTTTAAAGAATCTGACCAGAAATTTTTAGTTTGTACCATAATGTTAAATGTTATAAGTTTGATTATACTCGTTTAGTCCTTTTGGGAGGGGGAGGAAGACCAATAAAAAAGCGCGGACTACACTATTATTGTTCACTTGCGAGGTCTTGGACTACCTGATAACGAAACAATAAAGTAAATGCCCACGCCGATATACAGCGAGAACATCAACCTTTATTCCTCGTTAATCATACGAAAGTGTCCAAGTTCCGCAAGTAGAGAATAAAAGCTAACGCCTTTTATTTATATGTCTTTTGATGTTATCTAATCATAGGCAATGGGTTTTGTTATCACAAATATAATAATTCTACGCCAAAAATGCAATACTATTGTTGCTGGAATGGGGTGGGGAGCCTTGATATATAGTATATGTAGATACGACAAACGGCTGCCCTTTTTGGACAGCCGTTTTCTTTGAACCGCAGTAGTAACGCGTACTACTTTGAAATGCGACGCTCCTTGATACGAGCCTTCTTACCTGTGAGGTCACGCAAGTAGTAGATACGTGCGCGGCGTACAACACCATACTTGTTCACCTCGATCTTGTCGATGTGTGGTGAGTAAAGTGGGAAGATACGCTCAACGCCTACACCGTTAGAAATCTTACGGATTGTAAACATCTTTGTCTTGCCAGTACCCTTGATCTGGATAACTACACCACGGAAGCTCTGCAAACGCTCCTTGTTACCCTCGATAATACGGTAAGTTACGGTGATTGTATCACCAGCACCAAACTGTGGAACATCAGCCTCGCCCTTTGCCCACATCTGCTCGTTCACGAGCTTAATGATTGCATCTTTGTTCATTGTTGCAACAATTTATTAAAAATTAATCGTTCAACATTATCGCTGCGTAAGGTTTACCATACTGCTCATTGGCTCATAATCCCGAGCATTGCTGCCTCGCGGCATCGTCGCTCATTTAACCTTATGCCCTATATAAGAGGTTGATACGGAGTGCAAAGTTAAGCACATAAATTCAAAAAACAAAATACAGATTGCCAAAAAAGGTGTTTTCTGCGTTCTACTTATCCTTAAATCCTCATTTACACGCAGCAGACTGCAGTTTCTCGGACTTCGTAAGCCTTGAAACTACATTTTTTCTAATATCATAGGCTTTATTACTGCCAGCACATGGCGATGATGTTGATGGCTGCGGCGGCGATCATCAGGCGATAGAGCATCTCGGTGAATCCCACGCCCATACGTACAAAGATGATGGGAACGAGCATCGAGACGGGTAGAGATATCATCGCAAAGGTAGTTGCCGTAGCACTTGGCAAGAAGAACATGCCTATACATACCAACATCATGAAGAGGTTAAAACGCATGGCGGCGCGTGAGTTCACCTTCAGCGAGTAGCGGTCGGAGATGATGAGCGACATGGCGCACAACACCATCATAATCACCACACCCAGCAACAATATGCTGGCGAGGTTGAGTGTCGAGAAGAGGTGAAATTCGCTTCCGGCTAATGCCGAGTTGTAGATAAGTTGTGCCGAAGAGAGGAACTCCTCGCCTGCGCACCAACTCCAATAGCTCACCGAGAGCAGTGGGAATATCAGGCTGCTAACAGCAACCAGCCAGTTGCGCCACGAATTATAGAGTACCAATATCAATATTGGCAGTGTTACATACAAAATAGCTGCAGGCGCAAACACCAATGGAATCACTCCGTAGCACAGCATCGCCAGCGATATGTCGCCAAAGCTCTTTGAGCGCATCACACAACGATGTATGTATTTTGTTGCGTGGAGCATCAGCAACAGAACGGCACTACTTACAAGGTAGTCGCCGCTTACGATAACTGCCGTTGCCATAACACCCAGCACAGGAATAGCCATGAGCGTGTAGGCGGGGTAGATTGAGTATTTGGCGGCGTAGCGACCTACGCCCAAACCTGCGAACATGGCGCACAGAGCCCATATCACAGCCGAGAGTGTAGGTATTTTGGTTTGAAGATTTTGCAGGAATATACCTATGGGCGTAGGTGTGTTGGCGATGGACTCGTCACCCACCGGCATAAGCACAGCTCTTAATGTCGATACTATGACGATGATGGCGAGCGTGATTGCCAAATCGAAGATCCTATGTTGTGTAACTCGTTTTGCTCCCATGATAAATCAGGTTCTTCTGTGAACCTCCACCTACAAAGTTACGAAAAAACAAAATATCAGAAAAAATATTTGTAACTTTGTTGTGCTATGCTTGAAAATTTCTATCAAACCTCGCTCCTTGAAGCGGGCTGTGACGAAGCTGGGCGCGGCTGTCTGGCTGGAAGTGTATTTGCTGCGGCGGTAATCCTGCCGCCCGATTTTCATCATCCCTTGCTCAACGACTCAAAGCAGATGACCGAGCGCCAACGCGATGTGTTGCGTGGTGTGATTGAGCGCGAGGCTGTGGCGTGGGCTGTGGCGGAGGTTACGGCGGAACGCATCGACCAGATAAATATCTTGAAGGCGTCGTTCGAGGGCATGAATCGTGCGGTGGAGATGCTTCGGGTGCGCCCCGAGTTCCTCGCCATTGATGGTAATCGTTTCTATCCCGCCAGCGACATACCCTTTGCGTGCATTGTGAAGGGAGATGGGAAGTATGCCGACATAGCTGCGGCATCGGTACTCGCCAAGACCCATCGTGACGAGTATATGATGCGTCTGCACGAGGAGTATCCCCAGTATGGCTGGGACAGCAACAAGGGCTATCCCACCCAAAAACATCGCCTTGCGGTCAGAGAGCATGGTCTGTCGCCCTATCACCGCAAGACGTTTAATTGCAATCCTGCACAGCTGGAGCTATTTTAACTCAATCAACTCAATTGCAGTGCCCTCCTCCTCGATAAAGGCTATAATCATGTTGCCGCAGTCGAGTGCTGGGAGGAGTATCTTTGTGCCCTCAAGAGCTGCGTTAATGTCCTCTACGTTATATGCCACGTGCGCACGGCTCTGAATGAGAGGGTGCATGGGGCTGTCGGGCTCGAAATAGAGAAATTCCAATTTATTGGGACTTGCCGCGTGGTCGGTGATGTGCACTTTCAGAGGCTCGATGAAAGCCATGCCCTCCAATTTCTCGGCTGAGGGTATGCCGATGTGG
>JAFPAD010000121.1 GCA_017424405.1 Alistipes sp. | reverse complement strand
CCACCGATAATCTTACGCTTCTGCTCTGGATCCTCAACGCCCTCAAGCTTTGTGAGGAAGCGGTCAGTAGCATCAACATACACCAAGTTAGCGCACAACTGCTTGCCGAATACCTCAACAACAGCCTCCGACTCACCCTTACGCATCAAGCCGTGGTTTACGTGAACGCATACCAAGTTGTCGCCGATAGCCTTCAACAAGAGGGCAGCCACAACAGATGAATCAACACCACCTGACAATGCGAGCAGCACCTTCTTGTCACCCACCTGCTGACGGATAAGCTCCACCTGGTCGGCAACAAAGTTCTTCATATTCCAGTTAGCCTCAGCCTTGCATGTGTCGAATACGAACGACTTCAAGGCAGCCTTGATAGCCTCCTCGTCGTTAGCGAACTCTGGGAGCTTCACCTCGCACTGAGCCTTGTCGTGACCCGCTGCGATAACAGGGAAGCCAGCCTCGTAAATCTCAGGCAATACGTCAATCTCCACGCCGTCGATTACGTTGTTCTTGCCGCCGTTGATAACGATACCCTTCACGTTTGGCAAAGCCTTCAACTCTGCGGCAGTGATGTCGTGTGGGTAGATCTCAGAATATACACCCAACGCACGGATTGCACGAGCCACAACAGTGTTCTCGTGACTGCCCAAATCCAGGATAACAATCATGTCTTGTTTCATTGTCGATATATTTTGTTTTTATACTCTTCTATTTTATATCAAAAAAGCCCGCCCGCTTAAGTGCGTGGCGAGCCTTAGGTTATTCTCCGCGAGTGTAGTTTGGTGTTTCGCGTGTGATTGTGATATCGTGAGGGTGGTTCTCAACAACACCATTTGAGGTGATGCGAATGAACTTAGCCTTCTGCAATGTTGGAATGTTACTTGCGCCGCAGTAACCCATACCAGCACGGATACCTCCTACCAACTGATATACGGTCTCGCTGAGTGAGCCCTTGAATGGTACACGACCCACAATACCCTCTGGCACGAGCTTCAAGGCGTTATTCTCGCCACCCTGGAAGTAACGGTCAGAAGAACCAGCCTTCATAGCGTCGATAGAACCCATACCTCGGTAGGTCTTGAACTTACGACCGTTGTATATAATAGTCTCGCCTGGAGACTCCTCAGTACCTGCAAACATTGAGCCAACCATCACGCAGTCGCCACCAGCTGCCAACGCCTTCACGCAGTCGCCCGAGTAGCGCAAGCCACCGTCGGCGATAACAGGAACGTCGCTACCCTTGATTGCGTTTGCACACTCGTAGATAGCTGTAAGCTGTGGAACACCCACACCTGCGATGATACGTGTTGTACAGATTGAACCAGGACCGATACCAACCTTGATACCGTCGGCGCCATTCTCAACGAGGTACTTAGCCGCGTCACCAGTAGCGATGTTACCAACCACAACGTCCAACTCAGGGAAGTTGCTCTTGATGGTTTTGAGCATGGTAACCACGTTCTTCGAGTGACCGTGAGCCGAGTCAAGCACCACAGCATCAACGCCCTCAGCCATCAACGCCTTCACGCGGTCGAGAGCATCTGGAGTGATACCGATACCCGCAGCTACACGCAAACGACCCTTCTTGTCCTTGCATGCGTTAGGGTGGTCCTGAATCTTAGTGATGTCTTTGTATGTGATAAGACCTATCAGACGACCGTGGTCATCTACAACAGGCAACTTCTCAATCTTGTTTGAGAGCAAAATCTCTGAAGCCTTCTCCAACTCAGTCGAGTGAGTAGTGATGATGTTATCCTTAGTCATCACCTCCTCAATCTTACGACTCATGTCGCGCTGGAAGCGGAGGTCACGATTTGTGACGATGCCGATAAGCATGTTGTCAGCATCTACCACAGGGATACCACCAATCTTGTTCTCGCTCATGAGCGCCAAAGCGTCGCCCACAGTCTGCTCCTTTGAGATGGTGATAGGATCGTAAATCATACCGCTCTCGGCACGCTTTACTCTACGCACGTGAGCAGCTTGCTCAGCGATAGACATATTCTTGTGGATAACACCTATACCACCCTCGCGAGCCAAAGCAATCGCAAGACGGGCCTCAGTGACGGTGTCCATTGCAGCCGACACGATAGGAATGTTCAATTTGATATTGCGCGAAAAACGTGTCTCAGTAGAGACTGTACGCGGCATAACTTCTGAGTAGGCGGGTACAAGCAACACATCATCGAAGGTAAGTCCTGTCGATAGTACCCTTTCATCTATGAACGACATAATCTTGGGTTTTTGTTGCGCACAAAGTTACATAATAGAATTCAAGATTCAAAATTCAAAATTCAAAAATATTTGCCTTGTTGCAAAAAAAATATGCCTACCACAAAAATGGGGGAATAAATGACGTTATTGCAGGGTTGTGGAAAGCCTCCATAGGGTGATTTGTCGATATCCTCACCGCCTACAAAAAAGTGTGCCGCCACGGGTGCGACACACTTAAATGCTCTCGGCGCGAGAGTTTACTTGCGTGAAATCTCGTCGAAAATAACCTTCACCCTATTCATGCGCTCGCACCAAGGCTGTGCGGGGTCGTTGATGTTGTTTGCGAGGAACTCCTCCTGTAAAGCATCGTACAGAGGCTTCAAATCTACGCCCTCGCGCTTGAGTATGCGCACCTTCTCCGATGACTCGATGCCGTCAATCAGGCGCTCGAAGCGGATTGAGGAACGAGCCTCAGGATACACGAAGAATGTATCGCCCGCAGGCCAGTTGCCGAAGCGTGAGTCCATCACAGGGGCTTCGCACCATGAGTTGTATGCCCAGCGCAACATGCCGTCGAAATCCATCGCTACGCCGTGCCAGCCCAAAAGCTCTGCCTCGTAAGGTTGCGATGAGGTGAATGTGTTGGGATATGCAGGTCCGCAGCATACGTAGAATGTCGTAGAGTAACCCTTCGCACGGCGAGCCTCAAGGTCAGCAGGATCAACCTTCTGGCACATGAATACGCACACGTCGCGCATCATCGAGAATTTCTTGTAGCTGTGGTGGTTGTCAGCCAATGCGAAACCCATCTCTGGGGCATACTGCTCCAACACCTTCACTGCGGCAGCCATCGACTCAGGGTCGCGCTCGTCCATTGCTATGTTGGTAAACTCCAGCCAACCCTTCTCCTTGAGGTGAGCCTTGAAATCCAAAAGGAAAGGCACCCAAATCTCCTCGAAGATAGGCTTCGTGGGGTCGGCAATAACGGTAATCATCTTATCCTGTGTCTGGTCGAAATACTCCAACTCGCAATTCCATGGGATCATCGAGTAGCAGTTAATCATCTTGTCGATACCCAAGCCGAGCATCATCTCCACCCAGCGGTCGAAGATAGCGTAGTCGAACACCCACTTGCCCTCCTTTGTAAGAGTCCAATTAATCATGTTGGCATAGCCGTCGTAGCATTGATGGTTCCAAGGGTCTTTGTTGAGGGTTGCGGTGATAACCTTCTGACCAGCATCGGCTGCGAGCTTCATGGTGCGCTTCAAAGCCTCGAAGTGCTCGTCGCTCCATAGCTCCAAGCCCTCGGCACGAGCCAATGCCGTTGGGTGCTGCCATAGGTCGAGGTGGAACTCCCATTCGCTGGCTGCGGGGAGGGTGTGGTTTACAATCTCCAACTCAATAGGCAGGCGACGCTTGCCCAAGCCCTTGTGCGAGATTATAAGCTCTGACTTGTATGTGCCCGCCTCCACATCTTCAGGGATGTCGAATGTAACCCATACAGGGCGCACGCTCTGTGCTGCCATGTCGAAGCGGTCGAGGTTGTCGAGCATGTCGGGCGAGAGAATGGCTGGACGTCCATTTTTTAGAACGTCGTCGCTCAAGGCGTAACGCACGAAGCGAGCCTCGGCAATGTCGGCAGGCATCGAAGCCTTGTCCGAGTAGAAAGGCTTGAACTTACACTTTATACCCTCCACCGCTTCGTTGCTCCAAAGCAAAGCCTGCGCCGAGCCTTTTTCGCCCTTCCAGAGTGTCAGGCGCATGTTTTGGTCGGCTGCGGGTTGAGGAACGAGAGAACGAGAGTAGCGGTAGTCGGCATCGCCCCATGCTGCGCAGAAGCCAGCCACATTAGCCCACTCTGCCACCTGCTCTTCGGTTGGAATTACGGGGTCGTTGGGCTCCACATAGGTCGTTGCGGGGGTGTGCGCTTGGCAAGCCGCCATAGCTGCCGCCATAGCCAATAGGAAAATTCGTGATAGTTTCATAGGTTGTATAGTTTTAATTATTATTAATTCAGTTTCTGACACCAAAGCCGATTTTCGCACTTACTTACAAATATATAAAATCTTTGGCAATAGTGTCGCAAAAAGGCTAATTTTTGTCACATAATGTGTATCTTTGGCGGCAGAAATAGCAGTGATAGAAAATTTATCTTTATGAAAAAACTATACAACACCTTTGCGCTGGCCGTGATGTCGGGTATCATGATTGGCTTCGGCGGCGTGGTATTTTTGATGTGTGAGAATCGAGTTATAGGCTCGGTGCTCTTCTCGTTTGGTCTTTTAACCATTGTGTGTCAGGGTTTTGCGCTCTACACCGGCAGAGTGGGTTACTTCCGCCAATATGGCTGGGCGCAGATGGCTGCGACGTTGGCCGGTAACGCTGTCGGCACATTCCTCATGGGAAAACTCTTCACCCTCACACGTCTGCCTGTGGTTGATGCCGTGCAGGGTATTGTAGCCACCAAGTTGGCCGACTCGTCGTTGAGTCTGTTTGTGTTGGCGGTGGGTTGTGGTGCGATGATGTACTTGGCGGTGGATAACTATCGTAAGTCGCAGTCGTGGTTGTTCATCATCTTCCCTATTGTGATTTTCATCTTGAGTGGCTTCGAGCACTCAATCGCAAATATGTTCTACCTCTCGCTTGCCGATGCGTGGGGTTGGGAGGCTGTGCGCCTGACCGTCATAGGTATCATTGGTAATGCTGTCGGTAGCTGGCTGGTCAATGCAGGGAACTTCCTCTTGAAGGAGAAAGAAGAGTAAGCGATAAGTTTTTCTGCGTTATACAACTTCTAAAGGAATATTAAGTATAGGTTGCTCAACATAGTTGGGCAACTTTTTTATTGCATTATTTATCTTCGGTGGCGACGGGGGTGACACAAAGTGCCCCACCCACGAAGATACGCATCAGATGCGTGATATATCTAATAAAAAAGGTTGCCCCTCATGGCAACCCTTTCTATTTCTACTCAGTAAACAACATAGGCACAAGTTCCGACAGGTAGATGCGCCAGTTGCGCCATGTATGACCGCCATCGCTCTCGCGCCATGTGTATGGGAACGAGATTGAGTCGAGGTACTTCATGTAGTCGCAGTTGAGCTGGTAGAGGAAATCGTCTGTTCCGCAGGCAATCCAATAGAGCTTAAATCCATTGTCACGCTGTGCCTTAAGACCCTCCTGCACCTCCTCCTCGTTGAAGCCACGCACCGCCGCCGAGAACAATGCCACGTAGTCGAAGGTCTTTGGGTATTGACGTGAGATGTTGAACGAATGTCCGCCACCCATCGAAAGACCCGCAATGGCACGTGATTGACGCTTCTTAATTACGCGGAAGTTATCCTCTACGTAGGCTATCACATCGCCAAACGAATCCTCAAACGTAGGCTCTCCCTTCTGACGATTGCGGTAGTGCTGCATCGCCCTGCCACCGCTATGGGTTGGGGCGCACTGCTGCCATGCGTTGCCGTTGGTCATCACCACAATCATCTCCTTGCACTTGCCCTGCGCAATGAGGTTATCCATAATCTGCGCTGTGCGACCAAGCTCAGCCCATGCCGTCTCGTCACCGCTCATTCCGTGCAACAGGTACAGAACAGGATATTTACCTTTGCCCGATGAGTAACTTGCTGGAGTATAGATTACTGCGCGGCGCTGCATAGCGAGCGTTGGCGAGTCGTACCATACGGTATGGAGTTCGCCGTGGGGTACATCTTGCACCTGGTAGAGGTCGCCTCTGTCGCCTTCGACTATCACGCTGCTGGAGTGGTTCTCGCCATCACGCAGACGCATCATATTGCCAGCATCGCACGTGCGTACGCCATCTATAACAAAGTTGTAGGAGTACATCTCCGAACGCAATGGAGGCGTTGTGACGCTCCACACGCCATGTTCGTTGCGCTGCATATCAAAATGACGCTGGTCCTTGCCGTCTTGCAGGGTGAAGTCGCCTATGAGGATTACCCGCTTGGCATCTTTGGCGTTAAGCACAAATGTCACGCTGTTGTCGTCGTTTACCTTAGGAAACTCTGTCCTCGCAAAATTCCTTCTACCCTGCGCCGAAGACGTCAGCGCCATACTCGCCAATACGAGAATTAAAAAGAGTTTTTTCATAGTATAAAGTGTTTTAAGTTGGTTCGTTTCGTTTGGGGCTGCCTGCCGTTATCGCCCAAAGAAGTGTCGGTCGGCAAATTTTATATACTGAGCCCAATCCCATGCTGTGATGTCATGTTTACCCTCGCGCAGGTGGTAGCCTACGTGACCATCGCCAACGGGGGTATTTACGGCAGGCATGGTAGGCGAAGTCAGACCCTTCTTGCCGTACAGTTCATAGATAGGTGAGGCGTAGAGTGCAGCCAAAAACTCACCCTCAGGGTCAGCCCAATCGTCCAGCGAAGCACTCGCCACATATATGGGGCGGGGCGCTATGAGGGCGAGGAGTCCCTGCTGGTCAATCCATAGCTCCTCCTCGTTGTTGCTATACTTGTTATAGTTGTCGCAAAACCAATGTGGGAAATTGCGGTTTATAGCTGCTACCGTCTCGCCATGCTTGCGCATCGAGAGAGCTGCTCCGCCGCAACCCGAATCGTTCGAGATGACCATTGCAAAACGACTATCCTGTGCTCCTGCCCACAGCGCGGTCTTACCCAAACGCGAGTGACCTATGACGGCGACATGCTTGTGGTCGATGTCGTTGTCTTTCTCTAAATAATCCATCACTCTACTCAGGCTCCATGCCCAAGCACCTATGGTGCCCCACTCGTGGGCGTAAGGCGAGGTTTGACCCTCGGCGTAGAAGTGAGGGTGTATGCCGTTGCGGAAGCCGTCGTCAAAGTCGGGGTCTATGTCGCCACGATAGATTGTCACCACTCCGTAGCCCGCCTCGGTGAGCATCTCCACAGTCCAGCGTGACGCTGCGGCACCTCGCTCGGGGTCGGTGCCAAGTTCCTTGCCTCGGGGAGCGTTGTCCGAGATGGTTACCTCGGGGTCGGCGGCAATCTGATGATTACCCTTGAAGTTCATGCCCAAAAATACGGGCACCTTACCCTTGTGTTGTGCGGGCAGGTAGATTAGTATGAGTGCCTTTGTTGAGCCTCCTATTGTCATCTCCACCTCGCGACGCTTGACCTTGCCACCAAATGCCTCACCCTCGTCTATGATGTGAAAATCGACTTCGGGCTGCGAGGGGGGCACTATGCCATATACCTCTTGCTGGAAGAACTCCATAACGGCGGGACGTACCTTTTTTTGCCACTCACGTTTAGATGCCACCTCCAAAGGGTTGGCTCCATATGGTTGTGCTGTCGAGGTGTGAAGCAGGCAGAGTGCGACAAATGTCAATAAAAGTCTCATGATAAATAGGTTTTAATCTCTACAAATATAGGATTTTTTCTTATATTTGTGAAGACTGAAATTTTAATCCATGCAGATATGAAACGATTATTTACCTTTTTGTTGCTTTTAGCTGTTATGCCTGTGGCAGCACAACAGTACCAGTTTGGTCAGGATCAGTATGTGAAAATTTGGGACGACAAAGATGCTCCACACTCAAATGGCTTTGTTGAAAAGGGTGTAAAGGAGGTGAAAGCGGATAACGATTTTGTATTTAACACCACCTCTACCGAGCTCTATATCTACAAGGCAAATCCCGAAAAGGCTACAGGTCACGCTTTTGTCGTGATACCTGGCGGTGGCTATGGATGTGTATGCATCACCTATGAGGGCTATAAGGTCGGCAGATGGCTCGCCGAGCAGGGCATCACGGCTGCAGTGTTGAAGTATCGCCTGCCAAATGGTCACAGCGAGGTGCCTTTGGAAGATGCTGTGGAGGCTCTGCGCACGGTGCGTAAGATGTCTGACGAACTTAACATCGACCCTCAGAAGGTGGGTGTGATGGGCTCTTCGGCGGGAGGTCACCTGGCGGCTTATGTCTCAACGCTCGCCCCCGATGCCGACAAGCCAAATTTCACATGCTTGTTCTACCCCGTAATCACAAGCCAGGAAGATGTCACCCATCGCGACACGTTCCTAAACCTTGTGGGACGCAACTCGTCGGACTACGAACGTGCCTTCTTCTCGCTTGATGCGCGCGTTACCAAGACCACACCTCCGGCTATTATCTTCCATTCCGACGCCGACAAGGTTGTGCCTCCGGTGAGTGCTACACGCTACTATAACGCCCTGAAGAAGCATGGTGTGAAGGCTGAACTCCACATCTACCCCAACGGCTGGCACGGCTGGGTGATGCACAAGGAGTACGAACAGTACGACAAGTGGCAAAAGTCACTCCTCGAGTGGGTCGCTATGCAGTAGGGTTTTGCATAGGTCGAGAAACAATGAGGCTACTAACCTTCGCAGGTTGGTAGCCTTGTTTGTTGAAAAATGTAATCTGTTGGGTGGAGATAAAGTTCTATCCCAATAGCTCTTGTAGCTTCTCCTCCGCCTGAGCCTTTATTTCGGGTGTGATGTAATCCTTGCACATCTTCACTATCGTGATTAATGCCGCCATGTCGTCGCCGTAACCTGCTACGGGAATGAAGTCGGGGATTAGGTCTAACGGCACAATCAAATAACCTAAAGCTCCAGCAATGGTGGTCTTGATTGAAAATGGCACCTTGGGCGACATCATTACATAATATAGCAATAGAGCAGGCTTTAACACGGCTTTGCCCAGAGATTTAGCTTTGCTCCAAAATCCCGATTCGGAGTAGTGCTTCTTGTAAGGATTTGTATCTTTTGGTCTTTTTGTTTTGGTCATAGTTCCTTGGTTTG
>JAFPAD010000120.1 GCA_017424405.1 Alistipes sp. | reverse complement strand
GTAGATGTGCCTGTACTACCTACATATCCAATCAACTCACCTTGTCTTACGCGTGAGCCTTGTTTAATGCCTTTTGCAAAACCACTCAAGTGCAAATATCCCGTTACGAGGTTGCCTGCATGCTTGATTTTTAGAGTGTTTCCGCCTCCGCCACCCCAGCCTTTGAAGGTGACTACACCGTCAGCCACAGCGTGTACAGGGGTGCCTTTCGGCGCTGCGTAATCAACACCGAGATGAGGTCGATAGACACGATGCACAGGGTGCAGGCGAGCGCGTGAGAAGCGTGAACTTATACGCGAGAACTTGAGTGGAGCTTTAAGCAGCTGCTTGCGCAACGAGGCTCCGTTATGCTCCCAATATTGTATTTTGTCGTCCTGTTTAAATGGTATAGCATATACATCTTTGCCTGCGTGGTTGAACTTGGCGCCCCACACTCTACCAATACCAACGTGAGTAGTGTCGATGAGTTTTTCGTCGTATATAACAGTGAAGTGGTCGCCCTGTTGTATACCAAAAAAATCCACCGTCCATTGATAAATATCTTCCAGCTCGGCAGCAAGAGCATAAGGTAGGCTGTCGCGCATGATGGCACCCCAGAGGGAAGACTCGATTGTTGATGAGCGCATCTGACGACGAATTGTGACCTCTTTCTCTCCCTTTGTAACTGTCAATGAATCGTTTTTGAATCCAAAAACCACATACTCGATGACATCTTTTTCGTAAACCAGATAATCGAGTTTGTCGCCATTTATCGAATCTTGCACTATAAATGCTGTGTAAGGTCGGTCGGCACGAATTTGACGCAATGGGAAGATATCTTTTGACGCCTTATCCAGCTTGTCAATGGTCGCTGCCGATATGCCGAACTTCGATAGAATCTTTCCCATAGTCTCGCCCTGCTGTACGACATCAGTCTGTGTCAGATAGTCGTCAGCGACAATGCCATAAAGAATTGTAGGCTCCACCTCAATCTCTTGAGATGCGCTCTGAGATGAACGGTTTTTGCCACACGATACGGTGGCAACGAGTGTAATTAGGAGTATGTAATGTAATAACTGTTTCATAACGACAAAAATAGTTAAAATTCTCGTAATATCGAGAATAGAATGAGTTGAAATGAGGTAAAAAAATAAAAAAATGAGTATTGGGGTTGTTTGCTAAAGAATAAATGGTTATCTTTGACAAAATTGTATAATAATGTTTACAGCTGAGCGTTATCGCTAGGCGTGAGCTCAGGGCTCGAATGTTATGAAAATACTGTTAAAATTGGTATCATACATATATCGAATGGTTATATCAGTTCGCCATTGGATGTTTGATAGTGGGCTGCTCAAGAGCGAGAAGTTCAAGACACCAATTATATGTGTGGGTAACATAACTGTTGGCGGTACGGGAAAAACTCCAACAGCCGAGATGATTATCGATTACATGATGCCTTACTATCGCATCGCATTGTTGTCTCGTGGTTATGGTCGTCGCACGAAAGGTTATCGCGAGGTTGAAGCCAACTCCTCTTATCGCGATGTGGGTGATGAGCCTTTGCAGATTAAGTTGAAATATCCCGAGACGTTGGTTGTTGTTTGCGAGAAGCGCGCCGAGGCTATTCATCGTATCGAGCAGGAGCACCCCGAAATAAATCTCATCGTGATGGACGACGGTTTTCAGCATAGATATGTTGAGCCCCGCATCAATGTGGTCATTGTGGATTCTACACGTCCTTTCTACGAGGACGACTTCTTGCCCGCGGGAACACTTAGGGATAAGTTAGAATCGTTGTATAGGGCGCACTACTATATCGTCACCAAGTGCCCTGTGGATATGAACCCTTTGGCACAACGTATGTGGCGTAAGGAGTTGCATAAGATTGCATATCAGAAGATATACTTCACTCGTGTAGTGCCAACGGAAGCAGTGTCGCCATTCTTCCCTGAGAACCGACTCAACAAGGGTGACGAGGTAATCGTAATGTCGGGCATTGGCAATCCAAAAGCATTTGTCAAGGGTGTACGCAAGGAGTATAAGGTGGTGGCAAAGATGATACTTTCGGATCATCACGTCTATTCGGTTGCCGATATTAATCGCCTTGTAGCATTGTTTGAGAAGTATCCAAATGCGAAGTTGCTTACTACCGAAAAAGATGCTGTGAAGTTACGCCGTAGTCGTCGTGTGCCAGCGTCGGTGCGAGAGAGATTATTCTATCAACCTTTGAAGGTGGAGTTCTTGCAGGGCTCGGATAACGACTTCTTTGGAACACTCAAAGATGATCTCGACGGCAAGGTGCATATCGGCGATTTGACTATCGGTGGAGAGGATAATTAGAGATTAATAAAACATACAGATATGATTAATAAAGTAATTTTGGTGGGTAACGTGGGCTTAGATCCAGAGGTACGTACCACCGAGTCGGGAGTGAAAGTTGCTCGTCTGCGTTTGGCAACTTCTGAGCGTTATACCGATAAGCAGAGCGGTGAGAAGAAGGAACTTACAGAGTGGCATACCATAACCTTGTGGCGCGGTTTGGCTGATATCGTCGATCGCTATGTGCATAAGGGCTCGCAGCTCTATATCGAGGGTCGCTTGCGTACACGTGAGTGGACCGATAAAGATAATGTGAAGCGTTATACAACCGAGATATTGGCAGATAACATGCAGCTTTTGGGTAGTCGTGGCGATGGTCAGCAGGGTGCACCAGCTCCTGCGCAGCCTACATACCAGCAGCCAGCCGCTGTGCAGCAGCCTGTTGCTCAGCCAGCGTCAATTCCTGCGGTGCAAGACGATCCCGATGATTTGCCATTCTAATAGGGCGTAGGGTAAAATAATAAAGGCTGTCCATAAGTTTTTGGACAGCCTTTGTTATTACTCCACCTCTCGTTTGATACACTCAATGCCTACGCGTTTCAGTAGGTTGAGTCCATCTTCCGAGTGGTAGTTGTCTAAATAAACCACGCGTTTGATACCTGCTTGAATAATCAATTTGGAACACTCGATACATGGCGCAGCCGTAATGTATAGCGTTGCTCCGTCGCAGTTGTTCGCACTCTTGGCAACTTTTGTGATGGCGTTTGCCTCGGCATGCAGAACGTATGGCTTGGTCTTGCCTGTGATGTCATCTTCGCAGATATTTTCAAACCCCGAAGGTGTGCCGTTGTAGCCGTCCGAGATAATCATCTTATCCTTGACGATGAGTGCACCTACCTGACGGCGCACGCAATATGAGTTCTCTGCCCAAATGCGAGCCATGCGCAAATAGCGCAGGTCTAATTGCATGAGTTTCTCCTCTTCGTATCCCATAGTGTGGTTTTGTTATAAGGGCGGGTTTTCCGCCCTTGTGAATTACATATTCTTACCGTGACAATGCTTGTACTTCTTGCCGCTACCACAAGGGCAAGGGTCATTGCGACCAACTTTCTTCTCAACCTTGATTGGAGCAGGCTTGCTCTTCTCGCCCTGACCCGCAGCTGCTGCCGCAGCCATGCGTGATGCCTGAAGTTTGTTTACATCAACCTTAGGCTGTTGGCGACGTTCCTGCTGCATACTCTGAGGGTTGTTCTCGCGTGTAGGAATGTATGACTTATTCAAAATAGCCAATGACTCACGATTGACCTTCTCAAGCATCTTAGCAAAGAGGCTATATGACTCGAGCTTGTAAATCAACAATGGATCCTTCTGCTCGTATGTGGCATTCTGTACGCTGTGACGCAACTCGTCCATCTCGCGCAAGTGCTCACGCCAAGCGTCGTCGATTGTCGTGAAGAGAACAATCTTCGAGAAAGCCTTGTAAATCTCGGCTCCATCTGTATCCTTGCAACGCTGCAATTCAACAGGTACGTGGAAGCCCAAGTGGCCGTCGGTGATAGGGAAGTGCATCACACGATCCAAGTGGTCCTTGTTGTCCTCATATACACTCTCCATAGTCTTGCGTACTGTGTCAGCCACCGCCTTCTGGCGACGTGCAAAGAGTGTGCGCATATCCTCAACGATAAGCTCCACGAGCTGAGCGGGCTTTGAAGCGTTGTATGTTGCCTCATCGAATGATGGCTGGAGTGCCACCTCGCGAATGAGGTCGTAGCATGCAGACTCGTAATCTACACCATCGTGCATTTGCACGAAGCTCTCGGCATAGTCGTACATGATGTTGTTGAGGTCAATCTCAATCTGCTCGCCGTAGAGTGCATGGCGACGACGAGTGTAGATAACCTCACGCTGTGAGTTCATCACATCGTCATACTCCAACAAACGCTTACGTACACCAAAGTGGTTCTCCTCTACCTTCTTCTGGGCGCGCTCAATGGCATTTGTCATGATTGAGGCCTGAATAACCTCGCCCTCCTGAATACCCATGCGGTCCATGATTGCAGCAATACGCTCTGAACCGAACAGACGCATCAAGTTGTCCTCCAATGATACGAAGAACTGTGAAGAACCTGGGTCACCCTGACGTCCTGCACGACCGCGCAACTGACGGTCTACGCGACGGCTCTCGTGGCGCTCTGTACCAATGATTGCCAAACCGCCCGCCTCCTTAGCCTCAGGCGATAGCTTGATATCGGTACCACGACCCGCCATGTTAGTGGCGATGGTAACCTGACCTACGCGACCAGCCTCGGCAACAATCTGCGCCTCGAGCTGGTGCTGCTTGGCATTCAATACGTTATGCTTGATGCCGCGTAGCTTCAACATACGGCTCAACAACTCTGAAATCTCCACCGAAGTAGTACCCACCAACACAGGACGCTTAGCCTCTACCAAACGAACAATCTCCTCGATAACGGCGTTATACTTCTCGCGCATTGTCTTGTAAACCAAGTCTTGGCGGTCATCACGAATGACAGGACGGTTTGTAGGGATAACCACAACGTCCAACTTATAGATGTTCCAGAACTCTGATGCCTCAGTCTCGGCAGTACCTGTCATACCTGACAACTTGTGGTACATACGGAAGTAGTTCTGCAAGGTGATTGTGGCGAATGTCTGTGTGGCAGCCTCAACCTTTACACGTTCTTTCGCCTCGATAGCCTGATGCAAACCATCAGAGTAGCGGCGTCCGTCGAGGATACGACCTGTCTGCTCATCAACAATCTTCACCTTATTGTCCATTACCACATACTCCACGTCTTTCTCAAACATTGAGTATGCCTTCAAAAGCTGATTTACGGTGTGGACACGCTCCGACTTAATTGAGTAGTCGTTGATAATCTCGTCCTTCTTCTGCGCCTTCTCCTCGAGTGAGAGTTCGCTCTTCTCGAGCTCTGCAACCTCAGAGCCGATGTCTGGCAATACGAAGAAACGCTCCTCGTTGAAGTATTTTGATAACACCTCGTGACCCTTATCGGTGAGCTCTACCGAGTTCATCTTCTCGTCAATAACGAAGTACAACTCGTCGGTAATCTCAGGCATGCGGCGGTTGTTATCCTGCATGTAGATATTCTCAGTCTTCTGGAACTGTACCTTGATACCCTGCTCTGAGAGGAACTTAATGATAGGCTTATACTTTGGCAAACCCTTGTGTGCACAATAGAGTAAGATACCTCCCTCCTCAGGCTTGCCCTCTGCAAATAGACGGCGTGCCTCGGCAACCAAAGATGTTACAAAGTTCTTTTGAAGGTTGTACAAATGCTCGATAGAAGGGCGATACTCCTCAAACATTTGGTCGTCACCCTTAGGTACAGGACCAGAGATGATAAGAGGGGTACGAGCATCGTCAATCAACACAGAGTCCACCTCATCGACAATAGCATAGTGGTGCTTGCGCTGTACCAAATCCTTTGGCGATGAAGCCATGTTGTCACGCAAGTAGTCGAAACCATACTCGTTGTTTGTGCCGAAGGTGATGTCGGCAAGGTATGCCTTGCGGCGAGCTTCCGAGTTAGGCTGATGCTTGTCGATGCAATCAACCGACAAACCATGGAACTCATACATAGGACCCATCCACTCCGAGTCACGGCGTGCCAAGTAGTCGTTCACAGTAACCACATGCACACCCTTGCGAGCCAATGCATTCAAGAACACAGGTAGTGTAGCCACCAAAGTCTTACCCTCACCGGTAGCCATCTCGGCAATCTTACCCTTGTGAAGAACAACACCACCAAAGAGCTGAACGTCGTAGTGTACCATCTCCCATTTGATGTCGTTGCCACCTGCAGTCCAATGTGTTGCGTAGATAGCCTTGTCACCTTCGATTGTTACAAAGTCTTTGTGGGCAGCCAAGTTGCGGTCGAAGTCGTTTGCAGTAACCTCCACAACCTCGTTCACGGTAAAACGACGTGCCGTATCCTTCATGATGGCAAAAGCCTCAGGAAGAATCTCGTCTAACTTCTGCTCAATCTTCTCGTCGATGCGCTTCTTGGTGTTCTCGATATCCTTTGAAACCTTCTCCTTCTCGCTTAATGAAATCTCAGCCAACTCGAGCTTGGCTTTCTGCTCCTCGATATGTGCCTCATCTTGAGCGATGAAATCGGCAATCTGCTTCATGAGAGCAGCACTGCGTGCACGCAACTCATCGTTTGTAAGTTGCTCAATGGAAGGATATATCTCCTTGATTTTGTTTACGTAAGGTTCTATTTGCTTACGGTCCTTCTCAGTCTTTGAGCCGAAAAAGAGTTTAAGTATGCTACTAACTATATCCATGATAATATCAACTAATTTCTTGTTTTGAGTATTTAATCCTACAAATATAATGATTTCTTTTTAATCCTCAAAATATTATGCCTCAGAGCATTAATAATTGCTAATTTGAGATTAAAAATATAGAAAAAAGGGCTCAAAATGAGTTACTCCGAAGGGGTATTTTGCTTGTTGAGGTCGTTGAGAATAACCCTGCCCACAGGACACTCCTCGCAACGCTGATGACGGCAATATTCAAACGATAGTTGCAACAGCGCTTGTGTGTCAAATGCTGTTTGTGCCAGAGGTCCATAGTTCTTCCACTGGGCGATAATCGAATTGTTTTCGGCAGGCAAATCTTCCAACAACGATATGGCGCGGTTGCGCAGTGTGTCGTTGTTGATATAATCGCCATAGGCATATTGCATCTGTGCTACTAAATTTATTGCCAGCAAATCACTTTTAGTACGACCAATACGCTTGGCTACCGTGCGATGGTTGTTGCTGGCTGGGGTGTAGTGATTACTCCAGTATGGGAGGGTCTCGCTACCGAATAACTTGTGTACCTCCTCGCCCGAGCGGCACGAGAGCATACGATCCATGATGTCACTATTGTGAGTTAGAAACGTAGCAACCTGCGATAGACGGAGAATGGGGTGGTTGTTAGGGTATATTTTGGTCAGCTTCCACTCCTCAGGCTCCATAGCTTGTATGGAATATTTTGTCGATAGATAAGAAAAATTACGTTTTAGGTTGAGGATATATTCATCGTGGGGATAGAGCTCCAGCAATCCCGACGCACCGATGAGCATCGCCTCAATGTTTTGAGGTACCATTCTCTCGCGAAGTATTGCCGCATACTGCACGCGGTGCGCCAACGTAGTGAAGGCCTCTTTGTTATCCATACCACCCATCGTACGCATGAGCATGATGTAGAATGTCTGTTGCCAATTTTGCTCACTTTCAGTAAAGATTTGTTTAATGTCGTCATACTTGCGCTTCAGACGTTCAAATCCCAGAGTGTTATATATTGTCAGGCGACGCAACGTCCCAATACGAGAAAGGTAAGCTCCACACCCAAAGTGTGAAGCTCCAGCCTTTAGTCGTTGTATGTGACGTTTATAATCGTTCATGTGCGGGTGGGGTATAAGGCTCGAAAGCCATTACAGTAGATTGAGTTCCAATAGAGCCTCCTCGCTCATCATGCTTCTGTCCCATGGTGGCTCGAAGGTGAGTATGATATTCACCTTTTCAACTCCGTTAATCTTCTTCACTTGAGTGTTAATATCCTCAATCAAGATGTCTGCCATAGGGCAATTTGGTGCCGTTAGTGTCATGCGAATGTTGGCAACGCACTCGGGGTCGAAGTCAATCTCATAGATTAACCCCAAATCGTAAATATTTACCGGAATTTCAGGGTCGTATATGTTCTTGAGTGTTAAGACAATGTCATGCTCCACTCGTAGTATCTCTTCGGGTGTCATATATTACTTGATTATTGACGTGAGCTAAGAGCTAACGCATACATTTTCATCTGCTTAATCATTGCAACCAATCCATTGCTACGGGTTGGCGATAGATTCTCGCCCAAGCCGATGGCATCTATGAAATATAGGTCAAGATCAACAATCTCTTGTGGAGTGCGTCCGTTCATGACGCGTATGAGTAGTGCAATGATACCTTTTGTTATTATAGCGTCGCTATCTGCCGAGTAAAATATCTTACCATCCTCAATTCGAGCATCAACCCATACTCTTGATTGGCAACCCTTAATCACATATTGCTCTGTGCGATGTTCGCTTGCAATAGGTGGTAATGAATCGCTGAGTTCGATGAGGTAGTCGTACTTGTCCAACCACTCGTCGAATATTGAGAACTCCTCTATGATAGCCTCTTGAATGTTATCTTTCATCGTAACGTTAGTTAAAATATTGTTAGAACTTCACCCTCCGATGCAGAAGGAGGATTAATACCCAATAAATGAGCTTGAGTGGCGGCAAGTGACGTCATATCCACCTTGTCGTTGCATTTGGTTGCAGTAACACCGCCTCCATATATCAACAGCGGCACGTGTGTGTCGTAACGATACATTGAGCCTGACCACGAACGTATATTCTCCACTTCGGGAATCCATCCTGGCATGAGGTTGATTATTACGTCGCCTGAGCGTCGAGGGTAAAAACCATTTTGTATTTTACGTCCATAGCCACTTCCGAAATAGCTGCTGCGGAGAGCCTCTGCCGACAAGGTGTGTGCCACACCTCTTAGCTGCATTACAAATGTGGCAACATCGTATTGTATGTCAGCAATCGCCAATCCCTTCTCGTATATTAGGTTGTGATTTAAATATATAGCATTATCAATAATTCCCAACACCCACTCTCCGTTACCATGTTGTGAGCCAATGAAGGCATTGGTGATAACCTCTGCCTGACGTACGTTGAATCGACCCTGCTCCTTGCCTGGAGAGTTGTACGACGGGCTTGTGCCGTGGTCTGAGGTGAGTGTTATAACCACCTGACGAGAGTCGGTTACTTGCGCCATCACGAAGGTGATGAACTCGTCTAAATCTCTATCCAAACGATACAACATATCTTCATACTCGACCGATTCCGTTCCGTAGCGCGAGCTTATGAAACGAGGCGTGTCCAATACTACGTTCAAGACATCAACGTCTTCATCTCCACCCATATTGTTTTTGGCAATCATCTGCTTAGCAAAAGCCAAAACTGCGGTGTTGCCCGCTGGCGAGTAGCACATCTGCTCATAGATATCTACCACAGGGTTTTTGAGAACTACTGTCTCGTTTTGAATGTAGTGAAGTTGTTTGTTGTTACTCTTCAGCTCCTCCATGCAAAATACTTGCGAGTTGCGGTAGTTGTCGAACTTATGCAGTGGAGTCCATTTCTTTAATATGAACTCTTCGTTAATTTCGTTGCGATTATATTCGGCTATCCATTTGTCGAGGTCCTTGCCGTAATACGACGTTGTGGTCCATGCTGCCTGTAGAGTCTCCAACCAGTAGGCTTTGCCTGCGTGACCCGCCATCACAATCGCCGACAATGGCTCAACGGCTATGGTGCGTACTATGCTGTTGTTATTGCACTCCACAACAGCATCGCTCAATGTTTGAGCCGATAACTGACGTGGTGAATAATCGCCTGAGCCGGCGCTATAGTTCACGCTATACTCTTTGTCGTCCTTGATGAGCGATATTTTTTGATTGCTTACGTAATCAAACCAACCATTTGCCACAACTCCATGCACCGAGGGCATTGCTCCGGTTGCTATGGTCGCAAGAGATACGGGGGTTGAGGTTTGCATGTAATCATATGAAGCATTGCTAAACCAGATACCCTCGTCGCGTAGCTTGTTGAAACCTCCGTTTGTGAAGTTGCTGCCGTAACGAGTTAGGTCGTTCGCGTGCATAGAACTTACAACGATGTTTACCATCAGACGTGGTCGAGGAGTCTGCGCATAACCATAGGCTCCGCAAATAATTGACAGAGTGAACGTTAAGACTATATTTTGAAATAATTTTTTCATCGTGTTTGTTATGTGTGGCTACAAAATTACTACAAATTTTATAAATGTGTGCAAAAGTGAGTTTTTTCCTCCGCGAAATCCAACCAAGTATATTGACTTTGTAACTGCTCAATTAGCTGTAATTGCGCAAGGCAAAAACCTTTGTATGCCTCTGATTGAGGGTTGAAAGGTCGATGATGTGCGGCTTGTCGTATTTTGTCTATTTTTAGCATCACCTCATGAGCCTTTTCATCTATTGCTGCATCTGCAAAGCGTTGCCATATATACTCAATTGCAGTGTCGGCAGGGTGTACCATATCCTCGCCATAAAAACGATAATCGCGCAACTCGTCATTCATAATCTCGAATGAAGGGAAGTAGCTGGCATTGGCGTGTAGTTTTAATAATTCGTTGATGCCGATGCGAAGTATAGCCTTACTTAATGAGTTCTGCTCCAAACCATCGCTCAGATGACGAATGGGACTTACGGTGAAGATTACATGTTTGTCCCTTAGGTGGTTGCCAAGTATTGGGCTCCAACTCTTGACAATATCTTCGACGGATAATAATTCGCGGCGAAATAATTTTTGAGGTTGTTTGTGACAGTTGGCTACTACCTTGCCACTCTCGCAATGTCGATATATCCAAGCTGTACCAAATGTTATGATAACTGTGTCGACTTCTTGCCAAAAGCTAGTTGCGCATGCCATTGCCTCCTGCATTGAGGTGAGGGCTTGCTCTCGATTTGTCGCCGAAAACGATGAGTGGAAGTCGTAGCTAAACCACACCTCTGCGTCGTGTTGTAACTCGGTGTCTTTGATTTCTTCGTTCGTTGCTATGCGATTGATAGCTGAGGCTATGGATTCGGGGTTGAATAAAATTCCCGTTGGAGAGCTCAGAACTCGAAATTTGGCATCAGATAACTTGTGTGCAATGTTGTTGGCAAAGCACGAACCAAGCGACAAGATGCGACTTGTGTAGTCGATTTGTTGCTTTAGGGGTGGAATATCTATGTGTGTAAAAAACTTCATACCTCTTATTTATATCTCACTTAATTCCAACCAACGCATCTCTTTGGTGTCCAACTCATCAATGATTTGGGCAATGCGAGCCGATGCTGCCATTAGCTCTTCGTGGGTTAGATTGCCCGAGGCGAGCTTCTCCTCAATCTCCTGCTTCTCAGCTTCCAGCGATGCTATATCTTTCTCCACCTGCTCCAATTCACGTTGCTCTTTGAATGAGAGTTTGCGGCGTGCAGGCTGTTGAGTGGGTTGTTGTGATTTTGTCTCTTTGGCTTGTTTCTCAGCTGCCACTTTAGCTTGTCGTGCCTCTTCAGCCTCCTGCTCCTTTATATATTCTCTGTATTCGCTGTATTGACCAATAAAATCCTTCACCTCGCCCCCTTCACGGAATATAAACATGTGGTCCACGGTCTTGTCCAAGAAGTAACGGTCGTGCGAGACGATGAGCAGGCAACCCTTGAATGAAAGCAGGTACTCCTCCAATACATTCAACGTGAGTATATCTAAATCGTTTGTGGGCTCGTCCAGAATCAAGAAGTTAGGGTTGCGCATCAATATAGTCAATAGGTATAGACGACGTTGCTCGCCTCCACTCAAAATCTCTATACGTTTGTTGAGAGCTTCCTGTGGGAATAGGAATTGGTTAAGCATTGAGGTCACCGACACCTTGTGTCCATCGGCAGCCTCCACCATTTCTGCAATGTCACGCACTATATCCAGAACTGTCTGCCCGGGTTTGAAATTGATACCATCTTGACGATAATAGCCTATGCGTAGGGTTTCGCCTCGTTCTATGGTGCCTCGCTCAGGCAATAGGTTGCCGGTCATGAGGTTGAGGAATGTACTCTTGCCCACGCCATTTTTACCCACAATGCCGATGCGCTCGTAACGTGAGAACTTGTATGAAAAGTCGTTGAGCATGCATCGCTCGCCAAAGTGTAGTGTCACCCCGTCGCAGTCGATGATTTTACCACCCAATCGAGATGTAGCTACGTCGATTGATAAATTACGCTGTGATAAATTCACAGAAGCCTTATCCTTGAGGTCGTAGAATGCATTTACTCGGTAACGAGCCTTGCCCGTACGCGCTTGAGGAGTGCTGCGTATCCACTCCAATTCGCGGCGCAGGAGGTTACGAGCCTTGTCGATATTGGCTTGCATGTTGTTGTAACGCTCTTCGCGTTTGAGAAGGAATGATGAGTAATTACCCTTGTATGAGAAAAGCTCGCCTCGGTCCAACTCAAATATCGTGTTACACACTCGGTCTAAGAAATAGCGGTCGTGTGTGACCATTAGGAGTGTGCATCGCGATTTTTGAAGGTGAGCCTCCAGATACTCAATGATGTCGATGTCCAAATGGTTCGTTGGCTCGTCCATCACCAAGAAGTCGGCATCTTGCAACAACATCAATGCGATGGCTGCACGTTTGGCTTCGCCGCCCGACAACTCGCCCATAGGCTGGTCAAGGCGTGATAGCTTGAGCGATGACAATACCTGCTTTACTCGTTGCTCGGCGTTCCAACCATCTACGGAGTCCATCACAGCCATAGCCTGAGTTATCGCCTTTTCATCACCCGATGCTATTGCTTTTTCGTAGTTGCGAATGGCGTCATAGCTCTTTCCCATGCGAGAATAGACCTCGTCGAAGAGTGTACTCGAAGGGTTGAAATCACACTGCTGGTCCAGGAACGCAACCTTGATATCCTTCATGAACTTAATCTCGCCACCACGATCCGACGAGTCGAGTCCTGCAAGAATCTTCAGCAAGGAACTCTTACCTGTGCCGTTAGGGGCTATAAGTGCAATCTTGTCGCCTTCGTTTATGTTGAAGCTGATGTTACGAAAGAGTACCTTGTCGCCGTATGATTTGCTTATATTTTCTACCTGAAGAAAGCTGGACATGAGTGTACGTAATGTTAATTGTTATGCTCTATTTTTCGTAATAGGGAATTCACTCGTCGAATCTTCTTGGGAGTGAAGTTGTTGCGAACAGCCTTTCGTGCTGCCTTTTGGCAGTATGCCGCGGTGATTGGAGTCACGGCTACCATTCCTTTATTGATTGATAGGGAATTGCCTGCCATTGAAATTTTTGTATATGGAGCTATCAACTCTTCATACCACGTACAAGCCAAAGCATATCGACCTGCACCGAATCCCATATGATAACCGTCGCGTGTTAAATCGTGAGGGTGGTTGTTAATTGCCGACATTCTCAGTGATTGAATGGTTGTGCCGGCAGGGATAATAATTTCAATCTCGGGGTGTGCCTGTGCGGCTGATTGAGTTGCAGAGTATATTGCCCTCAACATCTTTTCAGGGTCGCGGTCGTATTTGGGGAACTCCCCATGTTGGCTATTCGAGCTATACGACCATGTCATATGCCACGCAATACGAGCTGATGGCTGCAATTGCTTTATGATTTTTATCAACTCGCTTAAGTATGGCTCGAAGCTATCGTACAACCCCGATTTACCCGATTGCTGTTGCAGCGTTATAATGTCCCACCTGCCCATTGTGAGAGCTGCTTTCAGCGAGCATCTATCCTTATGTTCTATCCAGCGGTTCTCTCCCGCCTTTGATTGTGTGAGTACGTAAGGGCTCTGTTGCTCCTGATAAAACGAGAGGTGTTGTTGCAAAGAACACCCACCTACATATAGGCGAGCTACCTCGACATTTGTAATCCCTAAGTTGTCGAGAATGGCAGGCAGATACTCCATGCCGTCATCTGAGAAGCTATTTCCGATTGCCAATATGCGTAATGGCTCCTTGCTCGAGGATTGAGCTAAGATAGCTGTACTGTATGCGGTCAGGCATACGGTCAAACACCAAATTACAAAACGTCTCATCTGAAGCTGCTAATATAGGTTGTCGTACATTGATTGGCTCTTGTCGTACTTCAAGTCCTGCAAAGAAGCAGCCTTCACACCAATGTGGAAACTCCAGCTCTTGTAGTGACCAAATGGAATCCATGAGAACGACATCTGCCAACAGTGCAAGTCACGTGTGATGTTAATCGACGTTGCCGATAGCTTACCACTCGAGATGTCGAAACCTCCAGATATGGTAGCTCCCATCTTCTGCGAGAATGTCAAGCTGCCGTTAAATCCAACGGTTTGCGTAATGGTACGCTTCACACCTGTGGTGCCATTATTCACGTAGCTTAGGTTGTAGTTGATATTGTAGTTAAAACCTATGTTCCACGGCATCGAGAAGTCGTAATATGTTTGAGCCATGTAGCGTCTTCGTTGAGTAGGATCCATCTGCCCGTAGGGGTCATAGAATGGATTTGTGTACTCGGGCGGAATGCTGTTGATGTCGTTGATGGCAGGAGCTGAGCTCTCGCGAGATTTGAATGAGTATCCAAAGCTCCAACCGGTGTTCATGATACGACCCAAGTTACCTCGGCGCCATGTGAGTTTATCGTAGCGCTTACCTTCAGGTGTCACTTCGTAAGGGTCGAGTGTGGCACGCAAATTAATACCAAATTTCTTCGATATAGATGAACGCAACGATAAGCTGATAGTCGATAATTTCATTGAGTCGGCAAGGAAATTATACGAACCGCTTATGCCCAAATCGTCGATGAGCTTCACTTTCTTTACGCCTGTTGTGTCACGCTTGCTGAGTACCTTCATCTCGAGGCTCTGTGAAAGTGAGAACGACATCGACATGCTCTCGCCTGTTGGTGGAACACCATAGGCGTTGTCTTGGAATGGAGAATATACGGTGGTGCGTCCTGTTGAGTCGCTCTGCACGGTCTTGAAATATCCATACTTCTGATTTCCGAAGTTTGGCGTGTAGGCGAAACTTACCTGTGGATTGATGGTGTGGCGTATGGCCTGCACCTTCATCTGCTTGTACTTCTCTCTTACCTGCCACATGCCGTAGAGGGTAGTGGACATCGACACTCCCGTATTGTAGTTGTACAGACGATAGAATCCATATTCTGGGTCGAGGTTCTTCACAGTGTTGGTCTCTGGATCCCACTCGCGCTCGCTCTTTTTGAAGTACCAACGCTCGGTGTAGTTCGCGTTTGGTGTGATGTTCAGGTGGTTGAACAAGCTGAATGAAGCCTGTATAGGAATGTTGTGCTGAACACCGTTACGCATCTTGCTGAAGGTTTCGCGAGTGAAAATATCGCTCTCCTTAGCCGTTACCGAGTTTGTAATCTTTGTCGAATAGCTCATAGAAATTTTCTCATACCATCGGTCTTGACCCATCTTCACCTTTCGCTTCAGTGGGAAGAACTTTGCAACGTTGAACGATACGTTTGGCAGCGTCGCTGATATAGCCTGAGTCTGCGAGTTCTGAGAAACTGACATGTTCATCGACAATGAGAATGGCGTTCCAGCCCAATTCTTCGAATATGAGATTGAAGAGTTGGTCTGTGTGGCGAGCATGTCGTTGAGGTTTGTTGCCGAATAACGGCTGTAACCACTTGATGATAGGTTCACCGAAGCCGAGAATGTCGAGCCAGGGTTAGCCTTAGGGTCTTGCGAGTGAGTCCATTGCAGGCGGAAGTTATTCTGCTTTATGAAATCGGGGTCACCTTTGTCGCCGGTGCGAATGCTCGAATAGTTGAAGTTCAGGTTGCCTGAGTATTTGTATCGCTTGATATAGCGAGAGATGGCCTGAGCCTCCCATGAGCCAAGGGTGTAGAAGCCTCCTGTGAGAGTGAGGTCCATGTATTGGTTCAGGGTGAAATAGTATCCAAGTCCACGCATATAGAATCCACGTCGAGCCTCCTCTCCGTAAGATGGCATCAAGATACCCGACTTAGGTCCTGAGCTAAGGGGGAAGAAGCCCTCGGGAAGACCCAAGAATGGAATGTGGACATCTTCGATGACCAAGTGACCGGGACCCATGATAACCTTGCCATTCTTGCCTGTCTTGACTTTCGCCTTTGACATCCAGTAGTAGAAGTGTGGCGACTCGGTTCTGTCGCAAGTGGTGTACATACCATCGCCGATGTTGATGGTGTTGTCCTCCAGGCGCTTCACGGCGTGTCCCACAAGCCAACCATCACCCTGTTGTGTTGCGATGTTCTTAATCTTGGCACGCTGGGTTTCGATGTTGTACTTTATGGTGTCCATGTTGAGGGTGCTACCACCTTGAGTGAACTCGGGACGAGTAACCACAACGCCGGTTGCCATTGAATCGGTTTTACCAAAAGCATATATCTCCTTGTTGTCAAGGTCGATGTTCATGAAGTCGGCTTTGAGCTTCATGTCGTCGTACGTCACCTCGCCCTCCTCGTAGAGGTGCACGGTGTTGTTGCGCAGATCGTAGTGGAGTGAATCCTTTGCTCGACCCGAGATTACAGCACTAAGTCCTGAGCCATTGCCCGATGTGCGTTGGCGTATGGCTATGCTGTCGGTCAGCACGGCAAGCAACGAGTCTGTATTGATTTTGACGCTTGTGTCTTGCTTGGTCTCAACGCTGGCTTGTGGTTGCTGTCGTCTGACACGTTGCCTTTTTTGCGTAGTGTCTTGCAATGCGATGTTGGAGGTGATATGCGTGTTTGTTGCACGCCACGGAGTGGCAGAACCGATGACGACCTGCACAAATAGCAGTAATACTGCTACCGAAAGGATATATTTAACTCTAAATTTGCCCAAAATATCAATATTTTTTTGTACCTTTGCCGACGAGTCGGCAAAACCGCCCCGAAGAGTGCTTTTGGCATCTTTCGTTGGGGTATTTTAACCGACAAATATAGCGTTTTTTATTGTAATAACGCTAAAAAAATGAGAGTTTTTATGAAACATACAGTTGGGATTTTATTACTTACCCTTGTGATGCTTTTTTCTGCAACAGAACTTGTTGCTCAAAATACTAAAGCGGGAGTGGGTGTGATTGTCATAGATGCTGGTCATGGCGGCATCTTTCCCGGCGCTGTGTATGGCAAGGTAAAGGAGAAGGATTTGAACCTTAAGGTGGCTCTAAAGTTGGGTGCTTTGATTGAGGCTGAGCTGCCAGATGTTAAGGTGGTATATACTCGTAAGAGCGACGTTGCGTTGGGTAAGACCCTGAATGATGATTTAACAGCCCGTGCCGATATTGCAAATCGTGCTGGAGGTGATTTCTTTATCTCGATACATGCTAATGCAGCGCCTAAAGCCACTTCGGTTTATGGCGTGGAGACCATCATAATGGGCGAGAGCGAGAAGGAGACGCGATATAACGAGAGTGCGGTGTATAACAACAACCGCGAGGAGCTTATCGATATGTCGGACGAAACCACCGCGGCAATGGTTAGGGCTTATATCCAGAACTTGCAATTTACCTATGGCGAGTATAGCGAAATGATGGCTCGAATAATGCAGTCGCATTATGCTAAGGGCGGACGTAATGCGCGTAGGGTTAATCGTCAGTTGCTGAAGGTGTTGTATGCGACCGATATGCCGAGTGTGCTCACCGAAATAGGTTTTATGAGTAACGCTAAAGAGCTTGCATATATGAATTCCGAGAAGGGTCAGAACGAGCTTGCGCGAATGTTGTGTAATGCCGTTAAGGAGTATGTGAGTCACATAAACAGATTGTCGGGTGGTGTGGTAGAAACAGTTGCGGAGTCTGTTGCTTCAGAAGTTAAGAGCGAAGTGGCGGAGCCTACAACGGTGAAGGTGTCACAACCTACAACGGCGAAGGTGGAGCCAACAACATCGGCGGCTGTGATGGCTAAAAGTGTGGAAGGCTATGCCATTCAGGTGTTGGCGTCGGAGAAGAAGATAAACCTAAATGATGGACAGTTTAAAAACTATCGTGGCAAGGTGAAGTGTTACGAAGGTACTGGCGCATTGAAGTATAAATATTGTTTTGGGGAGTATGGCTCTCGTGCGGAGGCTCAGAGTAATTTGGCTACCTTGAGGCGAACTTTTAGTGGTGCATTTGTTGTTCACTACAAGGACGGAAAAATTATTAAGTAGAAGATAAAAAACACGTAGATATGAAAAGAGAAATTAAAGTTGGTTTGTTTGCCATTGCAGTGTTATTAATCGGGTGGGGTGTTATAAAATACCTGAAGGGTTTAGCTGTGTTTGGCAATAGCAATGTTTATTACGCCTATTATGAGCAGGTGGGTGGTATTCAGCCTGCTTCTCACGTTATGATATATGGCGTGAAGGTTGGTACAGTCACAAACGTGACCCTTAACGAGGATCCTTCGAAAGGCGTTGAGGTGGAGTTGTCAATTGACAGCCGCTACCAGATACCTGTTGATTCAAAGGCTAAGATTTTTAGCGACGGACTTATGGGCGGTAAAGCTATAGAGATTGTTTATGGTAACTCTACCGAGATGGTACCAGATAACGGCTCTATTCAAACCATGCAATCCACCGATTTGATGGAGTTGGCAGGTTCTGAGATGGAGGGCTTGCTTGCAAAGGTTACGGTTATCATGGATAACTTGACGCAAACTCTTGAGAGTGTCAATAGTTTGATGGCGCAAAATACCGAGAACATCACCAGCATCGTATCAAATGTCAATGGCTTGACAGGAAATGCTAATTCTATGCTTGCTAAGGAGCGTGAGCATTTGGAGCAGGCTTTGGAGTCGTTGGGTCAGTTCTCGAAAACACTTGGTGATAATTCCGAGCAGATAGATTCTATTATCGACAATCTTGATAGCTTCTCAACTCAGTTGGCTCAATCAGGACTCGTTGCTGAGGTTGAGGGTGTTGTGACTAAGTTGAATGAGGTCTTGGCGGCGATTAACAATCAAGATGGCAGTGTGGGCAAAATGCTCAACGATGGAGAGTTGTATGCAAACCTCACCGCTGCGAGCGAGAATTTATCAACTTTGTTGGCTGATTTGAAGGAGAATCCATATCGCTATATAAATGTCTCAGTTTTTGGTGGAAACCCACAGAAAAAGGTTGAACGAGCCAAAGCAAAAGCTGAGAAGAGAGCTATTAAACGTGCCGACGAGGCAGCCGAGGCAGCGGCTAAAGAGGCAAAGAGCGCTCAATAAAGTTTTTATGCGATGATTTATCCAGCAAATTTTGAACAAAAGATAGGCTTCGAACGTTTGCGTGAGCAGGTTGTGGCGCTATGCAGCATGCAGGCGGCACGAGCTATCATTCAAGCCGAAACATTCTCTACGTCTCGTCGTGAAATAGAGTTCCGTCAGGATATTGCCGATGAGATGCGTGTGATGCTTATGCTTGAGCCTGATGCTCCGCGTGATGAATTTCCCGATATGGAGAGCATCTTGTCGAAGATTGGCGTCGAGGGAGCTTTCCTTACAACTGAGGAGATTGTCGTTCTGCGCATAGCTCTGACGGCTGTGGGTAATATGGTTGGGTTTATTACCAATCGTAGCAGGGAGCAATATCCTCGATTGCGCGAGCGCAGCGAAAAGGTGTGCATATTCCCCGATATAATACGTCGTATCAATCAACTTGTCGATGACGAGGGGGCTATTCGAGATGGAGCTTCACATGACTTGCTGTCTATACGTCGTGCTATCCGCGAACATGAGGGTCAGGTGTCGAAGCGTTTGCAGCAGGTGCTCAATAATGCTAAACGAGCCGGAATAGTCGATGCCGAAGCAATGATTTCCATTCGCGATGGGCGTGCGGTGATTCCTGTGTCGGCAGCTAATAAACGCAAACTCAATGGCTTTATTCACGATGAGTCGGCTACGGGTAAGACGTTTTATGTTGAGCCAGTCGAGGTTGTTGAGCTCAACAACCAGTTGAAGGAGTTGGAGTATGCCGAGCGTCGCGAGATAGTTCGTTTGCTCACTGAGTTTACCGAGGAGATACGTCCCGATGCTGAGCCTATCGCTACGGCAGGTGAGTATTTGGCACATATTGATGCCATTCGTGCTAAGGCTCGTTGGGCGATTGAAAATGGAGCCGGCAAGCCAATTGTATCGGACGATGATAGAATGGTGTTGCGTCATGCTTTTCACCCATTGTTGGCGCAGACACTCAAGCGCGAGAAGAAGGAGGTAGTACCTCTCGATATGCAGCTCGATAGCAATAAGCATATATTAGTAATATCGGGTCCTAATGCTGGCGGTAAGTCGGTTTGTTTGAAGACCACGGGCATTGTGCAATATATGTTTCAGTGTGGATTCCCTGTGACGGCAGGCGAGATGAGCGAGTTGCCTATATTTGAAAGTATTTGTATTGACATAGGCGACGAGCAGTCGATGGACAATGACCTTTCGACCTATTCATCACACTTGCTCAATATGAAGAATATGTTGCAGGCGGCATCGTCAAAGACGTTGGTGCTTATTGATGAGTTTGGTTCGGGTACCGAGCCTGTGATTGGTGGAGCCATCGCTGAGGCTATCCTTGAGCGATTGTTGGAGAAGGGGTGCTACGGAGTTATAACCACCCACTACTCCAATATAAAATATTATGCTACGGGCACCGATGGTATCGCCAATGGAGCCATGATGTTTGATGTGCAGAATATCTGCCCATTGTTTAAGTTGGAGCAGGGTAAGCCAGGTAGCTCGTTTGCTGTGGAGATAGCTCGTAAGATAGGTTTGCCGGAGGATATTATTCGTACTGCGAGCGAGAAGGCTGGTAGCGACCATATAAATCTGGAACGTCAGCTGCGAGAGATTGCCCGCGACCGTCGTTATTGGTCACAGAAGCGTGACCGCATACGTCAAACTGACCGTAAGGTTGAGGAGTTGGAGATAAGCTACGAGCAGCAACTTACTCGCATTAAGGAGGAGCGCAAGGAGATTATCTCTAAGGCAAAGGAGGAGGCTCAGCGTTTGATTGCAGATGCCAATCGCCAGATTGAGAATACAATCCGCACCATTAAGGAGGCGCAGGCTGAAAAAGAACTTACTCGCTTGGCACGTCGTGAGTTAGATGAGTTTAAGGATACGGTAGAAAAGAGCGACTCGGCTTTCGATGGTGAGCAGGTGGATCGTGAAATGGAACGCTTGAAGCGTCGCATGGCACGTCGCGAGGAGAATAAGAAACGTCAGGGAGCGCAGCCTGTTGAAAAAGATTTGGCTGTGCCAGCACCAAAACCTATTGAGATTGGCTCTAAGGTGAAGATTGAAGGTCAGGAGGTGCTTGGCGTAGTGCAAAGCATCAAGGGTAAGAAGGCTCAGGTAGCGTTTGGTCAGATTCTCACAATGGTGGAGAAGGAGAAACTTATCGTGGTGTCGAATGCCGAGTATAAGAAGTCAGTTCGTCCTACGCAGCCACGTACGGTGCTTTCGGTCGATATATCATCGCGTAAACTCAATTTCCGCGACAGCGTCGATGTGAGAGGTATGCGTGCCGCTGAGGCGTTAGAGGTCGTGCAAGACTTGGTCGATGATGCCTTGATGGTAGGTGTAGGAGGTGTAACCATCTTGCATGGTAAAGGTACGGGAGCACTTCAGCAGGAGATACGTCGTTATCTGCGTAGCATACCCGAAGTGGAGTCGGCTAAGGACGAGCATGCCGACCGCGGTGGAGCTGGAATTACTGTTGTTAGATTTAAAAACGATTAATTGTGAGATATACTCTGTCGGAAATAGCTCGCATGTGTGGAGGTAAACACTATGGCGAGGACTTGGAGGTGCGAGATGTGGTTACAGACTCGCGCAGTTGCCTATTTGGCGATGGAGCTATGTTTGTTGCTATGCGTGGTGAGAATCACGACTCCCACGAATTTATCACCGACATGTTTCACTCTGGTATCAGAGCCTTTATGGTTGAGGCTACGGAGCAGGTGGCAGAGCATAGAGGTGTCGGATATGTCGTTGTGCCTAATGCTTTAAAGGCTTTGCAGAGCCTTGCGGCGGCACATCGTAAGAGTTTCAAGGGTGTGGTTGTTGCAATCACAGGCTCGAATGGAAAGACTGTGGTGAAGGAGTGGATTGCTCGCACCTTGCCACAACGTGTGAAGTTTTTTGCCTCGCCCATGAGCTATAATTCTCAACTTGGCGTGGCGTTGTCGCTGCTGATGATTGAGGGCGATGAGGAGGTCGCTTTGATTGAGGCCGGCATTTCCGAGGTGGGAGAGATGCAACGTCTGGAGGAGATGATACAGCCCGATGTGGTTGTGATTACCTCGATAGGCGATGCGCATCAGGCGAATTTCTCGTCGTTGGACGAGAAGATTGAGCAGAAGCTAATTCTTGCCCGACGAGCTAAGACCTTGATTTACCACTCATCGTATCACGAATTGACCGATGTGCTTGCACGATTATCGCTGTCGTGTTGCTTGGTCGATGCGATGCACTACGATGTTGCGGAGATTGAGAGTCACAATGCTATCACTCAAGCCAATGCTCAATTGGTAAAGTGCTTGTGTCGTTGGCTTGGCTATGATGACGTTACCCTCGTAGCATCTAATTTGGCTATGCGCTTGGAGGTTAAGGAGGGTGAGTCTGGTTCGATGCTTATTAACGACTCCTATAACTCCGATGTAAATTCGTTGGCATTGGCGTTGGATACACTGCGTAGTGTAGCTTTGGGTAGTCACACTACGGCGATTGTTTCAGATATACTTCAAAGTGGTATGGACGATGAGGAGTTATACATGCGTGTGGCTCAGTTGGTGAAGAATGCGCGCGTGACAAAATTTATAGGTGTGGGACAGCGCATTGCAGCGCATGCCGATAAATTTGCTGAGGACAGCGATTTCTATGCCACCACTGAAGAGCTCATGCGAGGTCTAAAACATGAAGATATAGCAGGCAGAACAATATTGTTGAAGGGTAACCGTCGTCAGCACTTTGAACGCATCTGCCACCACTTGGAGCGCAAGAGTCACACTACGGTGTTGGAGGTGAATCTTGATGCTATGACCCATAACGTCGGCTATTTCCGTAAGTTTTTGCCAATGAATCACCGTTTGGTGGCTATGGTCAAGGCTTGCAGCTACGGTGCAGGTGATGTGGAGGTGGCTCAGCTTATGCAACGTCTGGGTGTCAGCTACTTGGCTGTGGCGTTTGCCGATGAGGGTATTACTCTTAGAGAGAAGGGTATCACCATGCCTATCGTGGTGCTAAATGCCGATGCAGGTAGCTTCGACAAGATGATAACCTATAAACTCGAGCCTGAGATATATAGTTTTCATTCGTTGTATGATTTTGTGCGTAGCGTAGAGCGATATGGCGTTCATGCCTATCCTATTCACATTAAACTCGACACCGGAATGCACCGTTTGGGTTTTGTGGAAGAGGAGCTTGCGGAGTTGATAGAGAGCCTTAAAATGCAAAAGGGCATCAGGGTGGCGAGTGTGTTTGCTCATCTGTCATGTGCCGATGATCCTTCGCAAGATGATTTCACACGCGGACAGATTGTACGTTTCGAGAGCATGAGTAGGGCTATTGTCGAGGTTTTGCCATACGATGTTATTCGTCATACGGCAAATTCGGCGGCCATAGAACGATTCCCCGAAGCGCAATTTGATATGTGTCGCTTGGGCTTGGGCTTGTATGGTTACGGCTATCAACATAACGATGAGTTGCAACCTGTTGCAGCTCTTAAGACCCGCATCGTGCAGATTCGTGAGCGCAAGGCTGGCGAGGCTATTGGATATGGTCGCAGCGAGGTGTTGCAACGCGATAGCCTGATAGCAACAATCCCAATAGGATATGCCGATGGTCTGAGCCGCCATCTTGGAGGAGGTCGATGGTCGATGCTCGTGGCGGGGTGTGCTGCGCCAACTGTGGGTAGAATATGTATGGATAGTTGTATGATTGATGTGACCGATATCGAGGGTGTGCAGGAGGGCGATCAAGTGAGCATCTTCTCGGCTGTGTCAGGCAATACCCCTGAGGATATGGCTCGTGTGTTGGGTACAATACCTTATGAGATACTCACGTCGGTGTCGGCTCGTGTTAAAAGAATATATGTAAGAGAATAATGGCAGGCGTTTTATATATGATTCCATGTCCGATTTCGGACTCCACCGAGGTGTACGACGTCACACCTGCGGCAAATGGCAAGGTGATTGATAGCTTGGACTATTTCATCGTTGAGAATCTTCGCTCGGCGCGACGTTTCCTTTCTAAGGCAAAGATTGCGCGACGTATCGACGATTTGGAATTTGTTGAGTTGAATGAACATACGGTGGCTGGTGCAGCTATCGAGCAGATGATAAAGCCAATCCTCGAAGGTCGTTCTGCGGGTGTAATCTCTGAGGCCGGTGTGCCTGGTGTCGCCGATCCGGGAGCATTGGTCGTTGAGGCATGTCATCGCCGAGGTATTAGAGTTGTGCCGCTTGTGGGACCATCATCTATCTTGCTTGCGATGATGGCGTCGGGACTCAATGGTCAGTCGTTCGCATTTAACGGCTACTTGCCTGTGAAGCCGCCCGAGCGAGCCAAAGCATTGAAGATGTTGGAGCGCAGAGCACAGCAAGAGCGTCAGTCGCAGATATTTATCGAAGCACCCTATCGCAACGTGAAACTCATGGAGCAGATGTTGCAAGTGTGTGGTGCTGAAACCTTATTAACGGTAGCGTGCGACATTACCTCGTCCGATGAGTTTATCGCAACGCGGAGCATTGCGCAGTGGCGTAAGAGTGGCATGCCTGATATTGCCAAACGACCTACCATATTTATTATAGGATAATAAAGGGCATATAATTTGCGCTATATATAATAGAAAATATGAAAAAACATAAAGATATGACAGACGAAAAGATTAAGGATCAGGAAGTTAATCAGGAAAATGGATTCAATGAAGCCGATGGTAATTCATCGTGTGAGGGCACTCCTTGTGACAATGTGGCAGACGACAAGTCAGAAGCCACTGACAATGTGTCAGAGGAGTCAGAAGGTGCGCAGGCAGCCACTTCAGAGCCTTCGCCAGAGGAGGTAATTGCCGTTTGGAAAGATAAGTATATGCGCCTTCAGGCTGAGTTTGACAACTACCGCAAGCGTACCTTGCGCGAGAAGATGGACCTTGTTGCAAGTGGTGGCTCAGATGTGATTAAGTCGATGTTGTCGGTGCTCGATGATATGTATCGTGCTGTGGCGGCTTCTGAGAAGAGTGAAGATATAGCGGCTTTGCGTGAGGGTGAGAAGCTCGTGTTGCAGAAGTTTGAGGAGGCTTTGCGTCAGAAGAATGTGACTGAAATTGAGGCTGTGGACAAGGAGTTTGACCCCGATTTCCACGAGGCTGTGGCTCGTTTTGCCGCAGGCGAGGATAAGAAGGGCAAGGTGATTGATGTAGTGCAGCGTGGTTACATGCTTGGCGAGAAGGTGTTGCGTTACGCAAAGGTTGTAGTTGGAGAGTAAATCTAATTAGCAATGGCAGAAAAAAGGGATTATTACGAGGTGTTAGGCGTTGAGAAAAACGCTAATGCCGATGAGATAAAAAAGGCGTACCGCAAGGCAGCCATTAAGTTCCACCCCGATAAAAATCCGGGTGACAAGGAGGCTGAGGAGAAGTTTAAGGAGGCGGCTGAGGCTTACGACGTATTGTCGAACCCCGACAAGCGTGCTCGTTACGACCAATTTGGTCATGCAGGAATGAGTGGTGCAGCAGGCGGAGGCTTTGGTGGTGGCTTCGGCGGAGGTTTCTCTATGGAGGATATCTTCTCGCAGTTTGGTGATATTTTTGGTGGTCACTTTGGTGGTTTCTCATCGCGTGGCGGTGGTGGTAGACGAGTAAATCGTGGTAGCGATATACGTGTTAAGGTGAAGCTCACCCTCTCGGAAATTGCCAATGGTACAACAAAGAAACTCAAGATTAATAAGAGCATAGCTTGTGAAAAGTGTGGTGGTACGGGAGCTAAAGACTCGTCGTCATACACAACTTGTTCGACATGTAATGGCTCGGGATATGTAACTCGTGTCGAGAATACATTCTTTGGTCGTATGCAGACACAGGGCGTTTGTCCTACATGTAATGGCGAGGGTAAGGTCATCACAGCTAAGTGTGATAAGTGCTCGGGTGAGGGTGCTGTACGTGGCGACGAAGTTGTTGAGATTAAGATTCCTGCAGGCGTAGGCGAGGGTATGGCTGTTACCGTTTCGGGTAAGGGTAATGCAGCTCGTCATGGTGGCGTGAACGGTGATTTGTTGGTAGTCATCGAGGAGGAGCATAACCCAGAATTGGTGCGCGATGGTAATGATTTGATTCATAACCTGAACTTGCCAGTCACCACCTGTATTCTTGGCGGTGAGGTTGAGGTGCCAACCATTGATGGACGTGCAAAGATTAAGATTGCTGCGGGAACGCATGCTGGTAAGGTGTTGCGCTTGCGTGGCAAGGGTCTTCCTGATGTTAATGGCTATGGCAGGGGCGATATATTGATTGTTGTTGATATAACAATTCCTGATACGTTAAATGCCGAAGAGCGTAAGTTGGTTGAGAAACTTTCTGAACAGCCTCATTTCAAGCATGCCGAGAGCGTTGAGCGCCAGAATATTTTTGAGCGCATGAAAAATTTCTTCAGATAACATTAATTTTATAAGCAATATGGGTTGGTTTTCACCTTATAAGCGTCATGCTAACAGTTTTAGTTATACACCCCGCTATTACGATCCCGAGAAGGAGGCTCGTGAGCAGCGTCGTGCCGAGATGAAGGGTGAACGATTAGATGATGGTGGCGAGTACACTCCGGGAAAATATATTCGTGCCAAGCGTGAGGCTCGTGATTTGCGTCGTGAGCAGGAATCCAAGAAGGGTAATTCCGACAAGCGCATGAAGATGTGGACTATGGGTGTGGCAGTCATATTGCTTGTGACTTTAATATATATGCTTATACCTCGCTTGGGTGCCATTTTCCAGATGGCAACCACCGACTCTTCGGCAAAGAAGTATGAGCAGCAACAGCAAGAGGTCGAGGCGTTTGACCCATACGCACCGCTTATCATCGTGCCTAACGATTATCAGGAGGGCGATGAGATTGAAATCATAGAGTAGTTTATCGCACTACCCAAACCGAGTATGGAGAAAGAGAATAAAATACGACTTTTACCTGAAATTGTAGCCAATCAGATTGCTGCTGGTGAGGTGGTGGATAACCCTTCGTCGGTGGTCAAGGAGATGATGGAGAATGCTATCGACGCAGGTGCAACATCTGTAACCGTTAATTTCCGCAATGCAGGTCTGGAACTTATTCAGATTATAGATAATGGTTGCGGTATGTCGCCCATTGATGCGCGTATGGCATTTGACCGTCATGCTACAAGTAAAATCCGTAATTTCGATGATGTCTATCGTTTGCACACCTTTGGTTTCCGAGGTGAAGCGTTGGCATCAATCGCGGCCGTGGCGCAGGTGGAACTTCGTACTCGTCAGCAGGGCGATGAAATAGGTACCGTAACCATTGTTAATGGTGGAGAGTTTGTGTCGCAGACACCTACCATGTGTCCTGTTGGTTCGCAATTCTTCGTGCGAAATTTGTTCTATACAGCTCCTGCACGTCGTAAATTCAATGGCGACAGGAATAAGATGGTGACCGAGATAAAGAAGGTGTTTCGACAAGTTGCATTGTGTAATCCGCAGGTTAGATGTGAACTCATGTCGAATGATATGCCTATTATCACACTCCCTTCGGCATCGCTCATGGAGCGCATTATTGATGTTGTAGGAAAGCATATCAAAACCAATCTTTTGGAGGTCGATGTCAATACCTCGATTGTAGGCATTAAAGGTTATGTCGGACGTCCTGCGGCAGCAAAGCAGAAGAATGCCGAGCAATATCTGTTTGTGAATGGTCGATATTTCCGTTCTCCGCAGATTTATCGCGCCATCATGCGAGCTTACGAAAAGCTCATACCCGAAAACTGCTCGCCTTCCTATTTCCTCTACCTCACGGTTGAGCCCGATAGGGTTGATGTGAATGTTTCGCCTCATAAGACCGAGGTGCATTTTGCAGATGCCGACGATGTGAACCAAATTATAAGTGCGGCAGTACGTAGTACGCTTGCCAAGAGTGGTAGTGTGGGCATGATGGACTTCGAGCAAGCTGAGGTGGAGATTCCAGTGATGGGAGGTTGTGATGATGGCTATATTTACACCGAGCCTAAATCATCGAGCAATGCCGATTACAATCCATTTGCTGAGGATTATCTCTCGGCATCATTGCCATCGGTTGAGTCGGATAGTTTTGTGTCCGACAAGCCAAGTAATAAGAGCTATGGGGCGAAACGCTCAGGCGCGTCAAATAGCCTGCGAGATGTTGTGTGGGGTGGCATGGCTCAAGAGAGTGATTTCTCGGTTGAAGCTATGATGCAATCTTCACAGCCTCAATATGTTGATGTTGCGGCTGACCCTCTTGCTGGGGGCGTGGATCTCAGTGCATTTATTGATGATGAAGAGTCGCAGATGGAGTTTATTCCCGCTGTGGAACTTCAGCAGTCGATAAACCTCGAACAGAAGATGAACTTCAGCAATGTCATGCCTCTTTATGGAGGATATGTTATGGCTATTAGCGAGGGTCGTTGCATGGTGGTGGATATGAGCCGTGTGAAGGAACGTCTGCTGTATGATGGATATATTGCCATGTTGAAGGTTGGAAGCTGTGCTTCGCAAAAGTTACTTTTCCCTGAAGAACTTATTTTGTCGGATGACGACTACGCCTTGCTTCAGGAGCATGAGGTGGAGTTTGCAGCATTGGGATTTGACATGGAGTTACTCGGTGAGGGTCGTTTGTCGGTCATGGGTGTGCCAGCAAATATAGCGGGCGAACAGATGGATGTGCTGCTTTACGACATGTTGCGTGAGGTGGAGATGCGCAATGATGTGGGCGAACGATTAAGGGAAGACCTTGCACGTGTAATGGCGGTTAAGGGCTCTCGAAAAATAGTTATTCAAGACAGCGCTCAAGCTCAGGAGATGTTGGATAGATTGTGTGAGTGTGAGAATTACAGTTTCTCTCCATCGGGAAAGTCTATCATGTCGGAGTTTACAGTCGATGAGTTGAAAAAGAAGTTAAATTAATTGCGAAAAATGTATATACAAAGAAATAATATAACACCACCGGTAGTTAAAAATCTAATTATAGCCAACTGTGTAGCTCTGTTGGCAACTACCTTGTTGCCTTTCAAAGATGATATTGTGGAACGATTTGCACTCTTTAATGTCGTTAGTCCGTTGTTTCATAGCTATCAGGTGTTTACCTACATGTTTTTGCATGGTGGAGTGTCGCATCTGTTCTTCAATATGTTTGCATTGTGGATGTTCGGTCGCCAGCTGGAATACGAATTGGGCTCACGCCGCTTCTTCACATATTACATGGTTTGCGGTATAGGTGCAGCTTTGTTGCAGTTGGGTGTAGGATATGCAGAATATGCTCATGCCGTGGAGGCAAATGGAGTTCGTGCAGCAATGCATCTGCTTGCAATCCCCACCGTGGGTGCATCGGGAGCCGTGTATGGTTTGTTGTTGGCTTTTGGTGTGTTGCATCCCAACAACATTATTATGCTGATGATTCCTCCCGTAGCGATAAAGGCTAAGTGGTTTGTGGTTATATATGGTTTGATGGAACTATTCTTTGGTTTGTCGGGTTATCAAGCTGGAGTAGCACATTTTGCACATTTGGGCGGTATGCTTTGGGGTTTGGCTCTGCTTTATTGGTGGAGGAGAAAGAGAACTATATATTTTTAAGTAGCTATGTCGGATTACTATCGCACAACATATGGCGCAGACGGGCGTCGCAAACAAAAATCGGTATTGGGTATTTTGTTCGATAGCTTGATTTTTGTGGTGACGTGTGTCGTTGCATTAATCTTTGTGGCTACGCTTTTTGTGCCTATGCTTGACCCTCGCAGATGGGGCGATATTACAACGTTGGGTTTGGTTGCCCCCTTTGTGTATGCTGCGCAGTTAATAGTTACACTATATTGGATTATCCGCTGGCGTATGTGGGTTGCTGGTCCGCTTATACTGCTATCTATTGTAGGTCTTTTTAGCTTGTCATCGTTTTATAGCATGGAGGTGCGTCGTACGTATGGTGGGCAGAAATACGATCGTACAGCCATCAAGGTTATGACCTACAATGTTAGAAGTTTTATCGACGATAACGGCGAACGTAGTATTGATTCTATGGTTGCGCTGATAAAGAGCATGAATCCAGATATATTATGTTTGCAGGAGTTTGGATTCCGCGAGGCAATCGACACCATGCTAAAGCCTATGAATCCATTGCCTAAAACGCTGTCGCGCAATAATTTAAGTCCTGCTATATATAGTCGTTATCCAATTGCGCAGGCTCAACGTATTGATACAATGAAGGAAGTGGTGTGGGCCGATGTTGTGGTGCGAGAAGACACTTTTAGAGTGTTTAATACACACCTTCACTCCACCGAGATACGCCGCACAGATAGCCAATACATCGAAAACCATGAATATCTCGAAGATGAGAGTTCGGAACAGCATCTCAAAGAGATGATACATCGTCTGAGTGAAAACAATAAGTCGAGAGCATATCAGGTTGATACTATTGCACAGATGATTGAGGCTTCTCCATACCCCGTTATTGTGTGTGGCGATTTCAACGATGTCCCCGTGTCGCATACCTATCGACGTATGTCGCATCGTTTGCGTGATGCCTTCCGTGAAAAGGGTAGAGGTTATTCCCACACCTATCGCGGATTCTTTGATATGTTGCGTATCGATTATGTACTCTGCTCGAAGCATTTTTCGGTACTCTCTTACGATGTTGTTAATTCGTGGGGTTTGGAGACTCAGAAGAAAAGGGGAGGCGACACTATTGTTGTTCGCACATTCGGTAAGGATTTGCCTATTATGGGCGATGGCGTTCGTGAAAGACTTGATGAACAAACTCGAATGTTGTTTGAAAACGATAGCGCAGAGTTTAGTAATGGAATTCAATATTCCGACCATTACCCCGTATTTGTACGTCTGCAATATAATGGAAGATAAAACTAACACAAACAGATTATGATACTTGATTCATTGAAAAACAAAGCGCTCTATGAGGCGCTGCACCCTCGTTTTAAGGCTGTATTTGATTATATCGACAGCCACGATTTGGCGACTATGGAGTGCGGTCGTCATGATATTGATGGTGATAATATCTTTGTAGTAGTGCAGGAGTGGGATTTGCGTCCTACGCAGGAGGCTCGCTTGGAGTTACACCGTAAGTATATTGACATTCAGTTGGTTCTTGACGGTGCGGACGAGGTGTTTGGTTGGAGCGAGAAGAAGGATTGCTTGAAGCCTGAGGCTGAGTTTGATGAGCAGAAAGATGTGCAGTTCTTTACCGATATTCCTCAGTGCTTCTACTCTGTGTCGAAGGGTCAGTTCTCAATTTTGTACCCCGAAGATGGACATGCACCAATGCTTGGTGAGGGTCATGTTAAAAAGTGCATCTTCAAGATAGCTTTATAGTCTTAAAAGTTGCTAATTTATAGCGGGAGGTCTGTTCTCAACAGATCTCCCGCTATTGCTTATTTTTATGGATGCTATTTATGATAAAATAAGTATAATTCGTTGAAAAAGTTTTTCTATGAATATATGTTGTTGTATTTTTGCATGCGGTAAAAGGAAAATTGTATATAGATGTATTTGCGTGTAAAATATTTGGTAGCGTTGTTGCTTGTTTCTCTGATGGTTGCATGTAACAATGAACATATATATGACAACTCTTTTAGCTCATCAGAAGCTGAGGTTGCCAATGAATTAGAACTCCGTTTTGGCGTTCCCGCCACTCGTGCGACGTTGGACGAGAATTTGAATCTGCGCTGGCAGCGTGGTGACCGTATTGTCGTTATGGCGTACAACGGCACGGAGCAGGTGTTTTCAAAGGAGGCAAGTTTTTGGGCAAATCAAACGAGTGTCATCTCGCCAGAGAACGCAGCACCATACACTCAAGCATATTTTAAAACTATGTTTGCTGCGACGGAAGATGCAGCTAAGTTGCAAGGTGTAACAAAGTGTTATGCTGTCAGTCCTGCGCAGGGTGTTACCGTAGATGGCAATTATGCTACGATGACTATTCCTGATGAGCAAACGGGTGAATATGAAGATGCTCCCGATTTTATGACAGCTTATTCGGATGAAATCTCGGGAGGCTTGACGCTATCAACGGGCGAAAACGATGATTATGTAAATGATGTAAATCTCTCGTTCAAACACCATACTCATGCTTTTAAAGTGCAAATTACGAATAACTTGCTGGGTCAGGAGGTTGTGCGTGCGTACGTGAAGTTCCCATGTAAGGTTGTGGGTGATTTGAAGGTCGATTATACAACCGGAACTATCGCTGAAATTAATAATACTAGCGACCTTGTGATTGTCAAGTTCAACGAGCCGAAGACTGCGGGTGATGAGTTTTGGGTATTTATCAATGGCGTGGAGAGCAATGGTAAGGTTGATGTTCGTTTCCAAACAGCTGATGGCTCTTATACCGAGCGTAAGGTGGCAAACTTTACAGGGAAGAACTGGATTGCAGGCAACGTCTCAAAGATACGTATGTCGGTGCCTAAGGCAACAACCGAGACTACGTTGCGTTACACTCTTTCTGGTGTGAATAATTTGGGTGAGGATTTGGATTTTCTGCACCTAACATTGTCGGGTGATTACTATTTTACCAACTTTAGCAACAAAGCAACCGTAAAAAACAAAGATGGCGTGGGCGTGATGGATTTCACCCTCTTTAGTGATATGGTAGATGATAATTTCCGTAATATTGACCACTCTTTGGTGTTTGAGTCTAAGAATGCATTGGTACCCAAATCTCAGCCAAAGTATGGCTCGTCACTGAAGGTTAATGCTATAAATGATATAACGCCGTTGGATATCCCATATCTTTTTGCTGAGGATTTTTCGCAGATTCCGACTTTTAATGATGGACACGATAATCCTGGTGTAGGAGGAACAGTGTCTGACAAATGGACGGGAATCACAGAACTATCTGCCAAAACGTCGGCTCTGGCTGGTTGGTATGCCACACGTATAGGTACCCAAAGTGGAACATCAGTAAGAATTTGCTGTCGTTATGAAAATGCAGTTTGGACAAGTGCTTACTATAAAGGACGTCTATATACTCCTTTTTTAGCAAATATAAAGGAGGGTAAGAGCGTGAAGATAAAAGTCTCATTCAATTATGGATGTAGTATAAAGGAGCCATCAAAGTCGTGGGCTTATACACCACCTAATGCTAAGCCTAAGCTATATTTTGGATTAGATGGTCAGGAGACAGTTTTGAATATGGATGATACCGATTTGTCGGCAGTTATTACCGGTGGAGGTTTTATGGATCAGGCTCCTACATCGTTGGCAGCAAAGGTTATCGATGGCGAAGACTTAGAAAATTCGGGCGGTTCATACAACTCGTTCCCTTCTTCTTTCGAAGAAGTGGAAATTAATGACGTAAATAACAAATATCGTTTGGCGTGGATTTTAAGTTCGACAAATACCAAAAATAATACCCACGGTAACTATTGGTTGTATTTGGACGATATTAAAGTTAAGATAAATTAGAATAAAACAACTATAAAAAGATGAAAAAGTTATTATTAGTGGCTTTGATGGCGATTTCACTTATCGCTTGTTCAAAGGAGAATGATGGCTCGGTACAGGTAAATACACCAGAGGGAACAGGTATCATTAGCTTGAGTGTAAGTCCAAAGATTATGGTTGATGGAACTCGTGCCCAACCAAATCGTGTGGATCTAACACAGATTCTCGATGCGGAGTATCTTCCTGAAAGTGGAGATGTTTTCCAATTGACAATTACCAGCGATGACCCCGAGGTAAGTGATGTGGAAACAACTGTTGCATCGTTCAACGAAAAAGCAAAAAAGACCTACTTCAAGGCGGGTCAGTATGTGGCGGTTGTAAAATGGGGTAACCCAGCCAATGAGGGTCAGAACTTGCCTTGTTTTAAGGATGCAACGGTTGTAGATGTTGTTGCACGTACTAAGTCAGATGTGAACATGAGACCAGCATTGTCAAATTCTATTGTCAAGGTTGAGTTTAGTGACGCATTTAAGAACTATTTTGCAAATGGAGCTGCGATTACCATTACAAGTGGCAATGGCAATAAGTGGAATGTCGGCTATGGTGTTGAAAACGGTAATGCCGATAATAATGAGGATGGTACTACCCCATACATCTTTGTCGAGAGTGGCAAGACAGTGAAGGTGTCGGGTAGTGCAATCAAGCAACGCCCAAGTGCTACGGTTGATCCAGAGGAGGTGACATTCACTTCAGTTGATAAGGCGTTGGAGGCTTGCAAGGTGTATGTTTATAAGTATGATGTTACAGATGCAGGTAGTGTTACTGTTCAGTTTACTGTAACCAACGAGCCTGAGGAGATTATCGAGGTAGGTAATTTTGAGTTGAATGACGACGCTATTGAGTAATGTTCGTCGTGAAAATCGTTCTGTAAGGAAGAAAACAAAAAATAAGATAGATATGAGAAAATTAATGTTAATCGTGGCTATGGCAATTGGTATGGTTGCTTGTCATGATGAAAGAATTGATTTGACTGGAAAGGGTGATTGTGGCGGCAAAGAGACTGTTGGTTATATCTCGTTTGCGGGCGATGGTCTTTCGGTAAGTGTTGATAACGAGGCTACAGGCGGCGATGTTGAGCCAATGGCTGTGACTCGTGCATCTGAGACTGAGACCGATAACTATACCGTAGAGATTTGGGCTGAGGGTGGCGATGCTCCGAAGTACACATTTCCCTATAAGGATTTTACGGCTCACGAGAATTACACCGAAGGAAAGGGTATCGAAGTACCTGTGGGTAACTATGTCGTAAAGGCATACTCGGCTCCGACTCCAAAGGTGTCGTTTACACCTGAATATGCAGGAGAGGACTATGTGCAGGTGACTAAGAATGCCGTAGCTCAGGCTGATATCGAATGTAAGCTCTCAAGCGTGAAGGTGTCGGTACGTTTCGACCCAATCTTGGCGTCGTTGATTTCTGATGATACCAAGTCGCGTGTGGTGTTGGGTCAGAACACTACAAGCGAATATACATTCGAGGGTCGTCCTGTAATACCCAATGTGACATCTGTTCCTACGGGTTGCGAAACAATGCGTTGGGATTATGCCGATGAGGATAATGGAGTTTATGGTTATGTTTATTTACGTCCTAATGAGCAGGTTAATCCATTGACACTATACTTGACCACTACATACAACGGTAATGCTATCAACAATCAGGCGTTGCCTGTGCCAAATGCTACGGATGCTAAACCGGGAGAGTGGCGTAAGATTACGGTTAAGTTGGAGAATGGTGAAAATGGTACAATCTATTTCAATATCACGGTGGAAACTTGGGCTGATGGCGAGGTGGTTGATTGTGATACACAGGTGGTAGCATCATCTATGATTGAGGCTAGTATTCCCGATGATTCTGATGCACCTAAGATTGAGTGGGTGAACCATGATTTGGCAGAGACTTTTGTTATCGACGATAGCATGTTCGACGCTGAGGGTAATTTTTCGGCTGGAGCATTGTTTAATGTGACAGCAAAGAAAGATATTACATCGTTTAAGTTAGGTGTTAAATCTGATAATAGCGACATTGCATCATTAGGTCTTGATGTTGAAGGCGGTGTAGAGGTTGGTTCTATGGCAACTCTTACAAAGATGCTTATAGGCTCATGGGGATTTCCAATATCAATATCTGCTTCGCAGACTGCTATGTCGTTTGACTTGAAGGCTATGATGAAGGACTTGCATACCAACTATACGGGTAATCACACTTTCACTATTACTGTAACGGATGCAGGTGGTAGTGTAACTTCAGTGGAGTTGAAGATTACTTCGGGTGCGAAGATTGATCCTAATATTGTGTGGGTAGGAAAACAGTTGGATACTCCTTATGCATTGAAGTCTATTGATGAGATTAAGGTTGTGGTTACAGCTGATAATCTTATTGAGAATATTTTTGTCGAGATAAATGGTCCTTTAGCTTATGATTTGGAAAACATGGGTATGCCAAGACGATTTGGTCTTAAGGAGCCGGGTACATTTACAAATAATGAAGGCGACTTGTCTGTGACACTCAATGGCTTTGGTTTCCCAACAGGTTATGACAATCCAGAAACCGAGGAGAAGGAGGGTATTTACGGTCATAATGAGGTGTCGTTTACAATCACATCGGACTTGATGGAGATGATGTCAGGTTTTTACACTGCTTCGGAAAAGAAAGAGGATTGTATTGAATTTAAGATTACAGTAATAGACCAGAGTAGTCCTGCGAAGGAGGTTACAAAGTCTATCCTTTTGCACAATATAAAGAAATAGGAATAAATTTGACCCAATATGAAAAAGTTATTATACATATTAGCATGCGTTGCGGTAATGTTTACCTCAGCATGTAGCAAAGGGGATGATTATTCTCATGAGGGCAAGGGCTCGGTGTCGTTTGTGTTCCCAGTGACTCGTGCCGCATTGTCGGATGAGGAATTGAAAGAGGTGCTTGATATGTTGAAGGTACGTATCTATTCTCACTCTAATGGCGAGAAGAGATTGGTACGTCTTTATACCTACAACGAACTTACCGAAATGGGTGACTTGTGGTTGCTTGCAGGTCAGTACTCTATTTCAGCTGAGGGTGGTGTGAAATCACCTGCGTCTTTCGATGATATTTATTATTTTGGTAGCGAGACGTTTACCGTGGTTGCCGGTCAAAATACCAATAAAACGATTACTATACGTCCTAAGAATACGCTTATCAAAGTAGAGTTTGATCAAAGTGTGCTTGATAAGATGCAGAATCCTACGACTATCGTAGCAATCGATGATGAGTTTAATGTCGAGAATATTGCAAGTGGTGAGGTGCCATATCTTACCTACACTTCGACCAGCGTTGGTTATTTCACAATCGAGGAGGGTCAGACCTCTTTGGCGTGGAACTTCTCAGGCGTAGTGCCATCGAAGGATAATGCGCAGGTAGAGAAGAGTGGAATATATACTCCAGAAGGAGGCTTTAAGGAGGGTTATCAGTACACAATCAAGTTCAAGTATTCAGCTGATTTGCCGGGCTATATATATTTGAGTGTGACAGTCAATAAAGATGAAGACTCTAAAGATGATATCATCTCATTTAAGCCAGAACCTCAGATTACGGGTGATGCTTTGCGAGTTACTACTCCTGTCTATGAAGGAATGGCTGATGTTGTGTTGAATGTTAAGGCAATCTCGGATATTAGTTCATTGAAGATTAAGTTGGGTGCTGAGGAGTTTACATATGTCAATGGTGGTGATAACTCGGCAATCGCAAACTATCTTTCGATAAGCCAAGCTACGGAAGGCTCTGACCTTGAGTGGAATGTTTCGTTACACGAAGATTTGCTCTGTAAGGCTAAGGCTGGAGAGCAGACAATGGTTATCACAGCGTTTGACTCGGAGAGTGTTGAGGCTGAGGCTGATGTTAAATTGTGTGGTGAGGGCGTGTTTGTAAATGATGTAAACAAGTGGCAGGGTACAGCTACTGTGAAGCCTTACATTAATACACCAAATGCAACAAATAAGAAGTTGTACTATCGTCAGAATGGAGGAGAATGGAACAGCATCGAATTGTCTGAGACAGACACCGAAAGATTGTATACTGCAACATTTACATTCAATGGTGGTGACAACGAATTTGAATACTATTTCGGATTCAATGATAGTCGTCAAAGTGATGTGATGTCGTTCACTACATCGAATATCCAAATTCCTAATGGCGATATGGAGACATGGAGTGGAGAGCTTCCTTTGTGTCCATATAATGGTAGTCCTATTGAAAACACTTCAGTCACATGGGATACGGGTAACCATGGTTCTAAGAAGGCGAGTGTGAATGTTACAACCAACAAAGAGGGTGCTCGTCCGGGTTCAACTGGAAGATATTATGCTCATTTGCAATCCATTAAAGCATCAGTTATGGGTATGGGAAAATTTGCGGCAGGTAACATCTTCTATGGTCGTTATATGGAAACAGAGGGTACGAATGGTCGAATTGGTTTTGGTCAGGAGTTTGATTTCGAGTGTAAGCCAAAGGCATTGAGAGTGTGGTATAAGGGTCAAGTCGGAGTTTGTGATAACACGGGTGGACCTGTAACATCAACGTCAATGAGTGATAAGGCTCAAATCTTCATTTGGCTATGTAATTGGACAAAGCGTCATGAAGTAACAACTGCTGATTCTAACACTTTTGTCTCTCCTGAAGATGCTTCGACTGATGAGGGTAACATTGTAGGCTATGGCGTTTGGAGTCGCGAAATTATTGCAGGCGAAGATGATGGCTCAGATAAGGGCTGGCAGGAGCTAATAATCCCTATCACATATCGTGAGGGTGAGGGTTTCTCGGGCGTGAAACCAAATATGCTTGTAATCTCATGCGCATCATCGGCATATGGTGATTTCTTCGCGGGTAGTACCGCCAGCTATATGGATGTTGATGATTTTGAATTTATATATTAATTACTTGGCTTGTTGAAAGCCTATAGTAGTGTTTTACGCAGGGTGGGTTTGATCGCCTGCCCTGTGACTATAGGAAAAAGGAGAAAAGGAATGCGTAGATTTGTTGTGTTATTCTTAATATCAATCTTGAGTGCTGTGAATGTCATGGCGCAGGATAGAGCCGTTGCCGAACGTGAGCAAAGACGTTCGCAGCGCGGCTTGGTTGATATGAATAATCTTTTTGTGCCTAAAGGGCAGTGGATATTTGGCGGTACGGCATCGTATTCAACACATAACAACGAGAATTACAAATTGTTGTTGCTTGAAAATGTCACCTCGACGGGTTATACAGTGAAGGCAAGCCCACTTGTGGCATATGCAGTAGCGGATAATATGGCGTTGGGAGGTCGATTTAATTATAGCCGCAGTTTCTTGCGCCTTGATAGTGCAAGTCTGTCGTTTGGTGACGATGAAACGGGCACGCAACTATCTACCGATTTCTATTATGCCTTGCAACACTCTTATTCGGCGGGTGCCGTGTGGCGTTACTATATTCCGTTGGGACGCAATAAGCGCTTTGCGCTCTTCAATGAGGTGCAGCTTTCGATGGGTGGCTCAAGAGCCAAGTTTGCAACCGATAGCCCCATCAGAGGAACGTTCTCGAAATCGTTTGATGTGGGTGTGGGTGTTAATCCGGGCATCATAGCTTTTGCTTCGAATGTAATGGCTGTGGAGGTGAATGTGGGTATGATGGGAATCAACTATAGCCACACCAAACAGGTGCATAATCAAGTGGCTACGGGACACTCAAATGCGAGTTTTATGAACTTTTCAGTCAATCTGCTCTCAATAGGGCTTGGTGTTTCATTCTATATGTAGGAAGGGTATGAGAAAGTTAGTCGTTATTTTTATTTTCTTGTGCCTTAGCATAGTAAATCTTGCAGCGCAGGAGGTAGTAAAGAGTGAGGTAGAGTCAAAGAATAATCAATTTCAGACCTCGAATAGGTTTATGCCTACATCACGTCGTATCGACCGTGAGATAAATAAAAATGTATTTGCATATAAGGGCGAGGTTGCACTTGGTTTGACAGCCTCATACGGAATGCTTTCAAGCGACAATAGTGATATTTTCGCATTGCTGGAGCATGTTAATCTTTCAGGGTCGATAACCACCATAGCACCTTATGTGGGTTACTTCTACAAAGACAATGCATGTGTGGGCTTGAGAATGGGCTACACCTACATGGGTGGCACGTTGGATAACATGGACGTAAACTTAGGTAGCGATAATGATGTCGGTTTGTCAATCCCATGGATTGATGCCAATAGCAATAGCTTTAAGTTTAGCGCCTTTTTGCGCAATTATGCGGCGATTGATGAGGCAGGACGCTTCGGCGTATTTAGCGAATTGGAGGCTTCGTATGCTTTTGGTAATAATAAGTTGGCGTTTCGCTCGGGTGATGCCCCTATGAAATATACCGATTCGCGTAATACTACAGTCAAGTTGTGGTTTAATCCGGGTGTGGCGGTGTACATGTTCCCTAACGTGTGCGCTACGGTGTCGTTTGGTATGGGTGGATTTAAATACACCTCAATCAAGCAGTACGACATTAACGGTGCTGAGACGGGAGCCCGTACAATATCGAAGTTGCGTTTCCGCTTGAATCTGGCCGATATTCATTTTGGTATGAACGTCCATTTGTGGTCAAAAAAGAGTGCGAGAAAATGAGAATGATTAGTAGAAATATAGTCCATGCCATAGTCCTCGTGCTTGGCATTTTGTTCTTGTCAGGTTGTATTAAGAATGACCTGCCATATCCTGTTGTGGAGCTTAAAATCAACTCCATATCCGCAGAGGGTCTTATTGGAGAGCCAGTGATTAACGAGGCTGAACGTACCGTTACGTTGCAGTTGCAGGAGCAGACCGATATTCAGAATGTGAAGATAAATGCGGTAGAATATACCGAGCAAACAACTCCGTCAAAAGATATTGTTGGTACGCATGATTTGCGCTCGCCATTGTATGTGACGTTGTCGTTGTATCAGGATTATGAGTGGCAGATTAAAGCTAAGCAGAACATCGAGCGCAAGTTCACTGTCGAGGGTCAGATTGGCGCTACGGAGTGGAATGTGCAGAATCGTTCGGCGACAGCCTATGTCGGTTTTGAGGACCGCTCTAATGTCACGGTTACCGAGTTGAAACTTGCTGCTGCCGACATTTCAACATACGAATGGACAGAAGGCTCAAACCCTAATGATTTTAGTACCGTGCGTTATGTTTACGTGACGTGTCATGGTCGTACCGAGCGATGGGATTTGTATGTCAAGACAACCGACGTTGTGGTCGATATCGTGCAGGCTGATGCATGGGCTAAGATGATGTGGCTCTATGGCGAGGGCTTGAGTGGTACTGATTTGGGCTTTAAGTACCGTCAGAAGGGTAGCGAGGAGTGGCTCGTGGCTCAAGATGTGAAGGTTGATGGCGGCTCGTTCTCGACATGCGTTAAGGGTTTGCAGGAACTGACCGAGTATGAAGTTATGGCATATTCGGGCGATGACATCTCGGCGGTACAAAGTGTTGTGACGGAGTCATCTACTCCGCTTGAAAATGGTGGTTTTGAGTCGTGGGCGACAATCAAGAAAATTGTTTGTCCTTATCTCTCGGAGGAGAGTGCTTTCTGGGGTACGGGTAATCCGGGCGCTGCTATGGTGAGTGCTACCGTTACCGACAAGTGCGACGATGTGCGTCCTGGTTCTGAGGGTCAATATTCGGCTAAGCTGATGTCTCAGTTTGCCAACATGGCGGGTATTGGTAAGTTTGCTGCCGGAAACTTGTTCGTTGGAAAATACATTGCTACGGTTGGAACAAACGGCATCGTAGGCTTCGGACGTAAGTTCGTGTCGCGTCCTGCTGCTTTGCGCTTCTGGATTAAATATAATTGTGGCGCTATCGACCGCATTGGTACACTTCCAACAGGAAGCGAGTTGCAGATTGGCGACAACGATACAGGTTCGGTATTCATCGCTTTGGGCGATTGGACAAAGGAGGAATATGGCGTAGATGCCGATGGCGAAATCAAGGGTAGTGACGATAGCCCTGTTATTATCGACACACGCAATAAGGCTACGTTCTTTAATCCTCAGTCTGAGGCTGTGATAGCCTATGGCGAGTTGATTTTGAACAAGAGCATCGGTGAGTGGCAGCAGGTGACCATACCGCTGGAATATGTGACCACCTCGAAGGTGCCAACCCACATCGTATTGGTGGCTTCTTCATCGCGCTTGGGCGACTACTTTACGGGCAGCACTCAGAGCGTGATGTGGCTCGACGATATGGAACTACTTTATGAGTAACAAAAAAAAATTGATAAAATTGAAGACGAATCCCTTTGGGTTCGTCTTTTTTGTTTACCACCCCTCCCCAAGAGGTTGATTTAATGCAACAAAAAAGCCGAAACTTAACGTTTCGGCTCTCTGTTGGGCTACCAAGATTCGAACTTGGAATGACAGGACCAGAATCTGTAGTGTTACCATTACACCATAGCCCAATGTTATGTTGTCGTTTTTGACACTGCAAAAGTAGAATATTATTTCTAATCTGCAAAGAAAAATTTAAGTTTTTTTAATTATTCATGCTTTTTTTTGTGAATAGACACAAAAAACGGCAGACTAAAAGAAGTCTGCCGCTTAAAAAACGTCGCTATTAATGTGGTCTGCCCATTGGAGGTCCCATTGGAGGTCCCATTCTCATGCCTTGCTGGCTCTTGCCATCCGAGATGCCGTAGTCGGAGAGTGACTTAGAGCCCTTCTTGCCGAAAGCTCGCAGGTTGTAGTTAAACTGAACAACGAAGTAGCGACCAATGACGCTATTCCATGAGTTCTGTGTGAAACCTGAGCCTGTGCTACGCGAGAAAGCCTTATTCTGGTTGAACATATCGTTTACACCAAACATAATCTCACCCAACTGCTGCTTGAAGAGCTTGTGACCGATGTAGGCGTTGCAGAGTGTGAACGAATCGTTGTATTTGTTGGTGTAGCCAATGTACTGAGTGTAGTTAGCACTTGCTGTGAAGGTAAATCCACCCAAGAACACTGCCTTGAACGAAGCCTCAGCGTTGTGGTTGAAGTATTCGTTCTTACCCTGTGTGCTGAGTGAGTTTGTTGCTTGGTTGTAACCACCACCCCACGAGAGTGTGAAGTCTACATTCTCCGAGATGTTGCTACCCAACACTACGTGTGCGTTATAACCCATGTTGCTCGCCATATTCTTCTTGCCATTTACGAGCGATGGCTTATTTTCGTAGTTCACACCCGCCATAAGGTTAAGGTTGCATTTCATGAAGTTGAGAGGCAAACCGTAGTTAATGTGTGTGCGCAACTGCATGTAACCATCAACGTTCTCGGTTGTAGAGTACTGGATTGGGGTTGCACCAACCTCGTCACTTACCCACTGAGGAATGTTGTTGCCTGTATAGATGCTCTGCGCCAGATAATCTTGAGTAGTATTGAATGAGAACATCCACATCAAAGTACGAGCCTTCTCCAAGTTGGTGTAGTTGTAGTGCATATTCAAACGGTGAGAGTATGCAGGGTTAAGTTTCTCGTTACCGCTTGAAACATATTGTACGTTTGAAACGTCCAAAATGTTCTGCAACTGCTGAATGCGTGGGTTGTCAGTACCTGACATCAAGAATACTCGCATTGAGTTCTGCTTGTTGAAGTTGAAGTTACCCATCACAAAGTATGTAAAGTCGTTGTAAGAACGCTTCACGGGTTGTGACTCCTTTTGCACTACCTGACCATCGAGTGTCGAATACTGATAAGCTAGGTTCACAACCACGTTATTCTTCTCCTTTGCCCAGCTGAAGCCCGGACCTACACGATGTGTTGTGTAGTCGCTTGTGTAGATGTTCGATAGAGCAGGATCTGGTGTAAGACCCTCGATGTTGTAGAGGTTGTCTGCGCCACAGTTATATGTGTTCTTGTTGCTCTCCTGACCTGTGAAGTTGAAGTCGTAGCGCATTGTAACCTGTGCATACTTCGATACAGGCTCGGCGTAGTTGATTGCAGCACCAATGCCCAAATTGTTTGAGCCTGAGAAGCTCGCGAGGTGACGCAAGTTCTCTGAGCCATCGGTTGCCTGATTTGAGTAGCTGCGTGACTCGTTGTCGTTGTCACGGTAGTTGATACGTCCATCAACGGTGATGAAACGACCTTTCTTGCCCAACAATACGCGGTACTGCAAGAACTCCGAGAGGTTGTAACCTCCGTTGTCACCCTTGCTACCATTCTTGATAAGGTTGTTGATTGCATCGCCCACCTGTGTACCGTTTGTCTCGCTAAATGGGTTATAAGACTGGAGGCTGAAGTTGGTACGTGACATGAACGACTGACCCTCCGAGATGCGCCAATCTACGCGAGCACCGAAGCGGTGGTTGTAGTTGTGGCTTTTGCTATAACCACTCTCCTCAAGCGTACCTAAATCCTCCAATGGAGCCTCGTACCATTTTAGAGTCTGCGATAGGTTGCGAGTTTTTGAGTCGTTGTAGAAGTAGTTTGCCTGCAACTTAACCTTATCCTTCTCGCCCCATGAGTTCGAGTAGTTAAGACCCACTGCACTAACCTTTGCAACACCGCTCTGTGGACGTACCATGTACTGACCTACGCCACCACGACCCATGCCGCCGCCCTGACCGCCAGTAGAGCCTGTTGCGCCAACAATATCCTCGAATGAGAAGTTCTGCTTATTCACGTTGTTGAACAATCCCAAAACAGTCAAGCGGCTTGCTCCGTTGAAGTGGCTCACGCTACCTCCTGCCAAGTACTTGTGGTGGTCGGTCACCTCGTCGGTATCAGGCTGGTAGCCATAGCCAGCGAAGAGCTTACCGAATGTACCCTGACGCATGCCGGGCTGAGTGACGATGTTCAACGCCTTGAAGCTGTCTCCATCGTCCATGCCCGAGAACTCGGCATTGTCGCTGAGCTTGTTATACACCTCGATGTTTCTTACCGCCTGAGCAGGAAGTGAGTTGAGTGCTGTTGAAACGTCCTCACCAAAGAACTCCTTACCATCGACATAAATTTTCTTCACGGTCTCACCTTGAGCCTCCACCGAGCCATTCTTGATGGTGATACCAGGCATTTTCTTCAAAAGACCCTCGACGTCGGCGTCGCTTGCTACCTTGAAAGCGCTTGCGTTATAGCTTACGGTGTCGCCCTTCTGCGATGCACGAATAGCCTGCACCTCTTTCACTACGGCATCAATCTTAGTAGTAGACTCACTAAGCTCCACCTTACCCAAGTTCTTGTTTGCCGAGTTAATCTTGACATCCATCACAAGGTCATCGTAACCCAAGAACGAAATGGTCAATTTGTAATCGCCATACTTCTGTGATGGGATAACAACTTTACCCTCGTCGCCAGTGGTGAAGTGCTTGCTATCGTCGAGCTTCGCCGTAGGGGCAATGCTTACCACAGCGCCAATCACGCCTTGCTTTGTTTGCGAGTCGATGACCGACATTGTAATCTTGCCACTTTGCGCATATGATACAGCAATGAGGCAAGTGAAAAGAATTGTTGTTAAAAACTTTTTCATACTTTGTATTTAGCCTATTGTATTATTATTTTTCTGCTTGACATTTTCAAAAGCGCACAAAGATATAAAATATCTTTGACTGATATATACTTTTGAGGTGAAATGACAAAATTGGGGTGTCAAGTAACCCTGACACCCCTCCGAAAAACAACCTAATTTCCATTACTGCCCTTAATGGATATCTTGGAATAGTTGAGAGTAAGGTCTTCTCCCAACCTCCATGGTATTAAAACTCGCCGCCGAAGCCACCAGGACCGCCCTGACCGCCAGGACCACCCTGACCAAAGTTTGGACGCTCGCCGTTCTGCATCATCTCGCGCATACGCTGCTCCTGAGCCTTCTTCTGCATCTGCCACTTCTTATACTGCTTCTCAGTGAGAATCTTCTTCATAGCAGTCTCCTCAGCAGTCTGCTGAGCCTTGCGCTGCTCCTGCATTTGCTTCATAAACTCAGCACGATCCTCCTCGCTCATGTTGCGGAAGTCAGGGCGCTGACCCTGCTGCTGACCCTGCTGCATAGCCTTCATGCGCTCCTCGCGCTCAGCCTGCTGCTTCTTGTAGTTTGCAAGGTGGTAGTCATAAATCTTAGCCTTCTGCTCCTCGTTGAGATCCAAACTCTTAGCCATGCGATCAGCCTGCATCTGTGCGCGCTGCTCAATAGTCATGCGCTGGCGCTGTGGGCGCTGACCCTGCTGTCCCTGAGGACCCTGTGCTGATACAGTTGTTGCAACCATTGCAAATACTGCAATCAAAAGTGTTTTAATTGATTTCATATTCATAATTTAATTTTGTAAATCCTTAATTGTATTGCACGATACAAAAGTAATGACAAAACCCCAAATTCGAATACGATTTGGGGTAAGATGCCATATTGTAGAGGTGAAACGCCTAATTTGAGGGTTGAATCGCCATGAGCCATTGCTTAAATTCGGGAACTCGCGCTTTTGAGATGATGATTCTCTCTGGTGTCTCGAGTGTTAGGTTAAGCGCAAGACGACTACCAAACCATACCGCAATATCCTTCACGGCTTTGCGAGCAACGATGAATTGGCGATTGGCGCGGAAAAACTCATCGGTTGGCAGCAACGATTGTAGCGTCTCCAACGTGCGGTCGATAATATATCGTTCACCAGAATAGGTGTATGCCGACACCTTTTCGTTTGAGGTGTAGAAGAATGCGACGTCGTCAATGGCAAGCGGAATGATTTTGTCTTTGTAGTGTACCAAGAATACTCGCTGATTTTCGCGTTTCGAGGTTTCTACCATATTCTCTACTCGGTCATGATATTCGGTGCGCTCCTTGCCACTCAATTGCGCGAGCTTTTCAATTGCGCGACATAAATCCTCCTCTTTAATTGGCTTGAGGATATAGTCGATGCTGTTGACTTTGAAAGCGCGCAAGGCATATTCGTCGTATGCTGTTGTGAAAATTATTGGAGCCGTGATTTGCACTTTGTCGAATATGTGGAACGACTCTCCATCGGCAAGATGGATATCCATAAATACCAAGTCGGGCATGGTTTGATTTGGCTCGGAAAAATAGTCTACACTCTCCTCGATGCTCTCTAATATTGCAAGAACATTGTATGTTGGAGCTACCTTTTTTAATATAGCTTGCAGGTTTACGGCAGCAGCGGTTTCGTCTTCAATTATTAGTACGTTCATAAATTTACCTCACAATTAATGGTTGTTACATGTTGTGGTCGGGGCGTTGCAATGGGAGACGAACAATAAATTCGGTTTCGGTTTCAATAATTTCAATATCAGAACCTGTAATCAGTTGCCAACGACTACGCAAATTCTTTAAGCCAATGCCGGTTGAAGGCTCTGGCTCAAGTTTGGGAGCTTTACGATTACTTACCACAAGTCGAGAATCTTCGGTGCGGATTGATATGTGGAACGGCTGTTTCTTAGTTATGGTGTTGTGTTTTACGGCATTGCCAATCAACGGCTGAAGCGATAGCACAGGCAGAGTCCAGTCGTTATATTTGGGGTCAATATCAATATCAAAGAATAGCTTATCGGCATAGCGCACCTTGAATAACTCTCCGTATGCCTTTGCGAACTCCATCTCATCTTTGAGGGTAGTCTTTATGTTTTGACCGTTCTGCAAAATGTAGCGGAACGTGTAAGATAGCTGGTCGATATACTCCAGCGCCTTGTTGTCATTCTTGTCGCGCACAAGCATCGAGAGCGAGTTGAGCGAGTTGAAGAAGAAGTGGGGGTTAATCTGTCCCACCAACATATTATAGCGGCTCTGGATATTCTCCGTGCGCAAATGCTCATTCTCTAACAGTACCTGCTGCTGCAGATATAGGAGTTGATAGATGCGTCCATAAAGGACAGCCACCACCAATGCGACAGTACATTTCAAGATTGCCATCAAATTTATCATGTCACGAGATTGGTGTTGGAATATCATCATCGCCTTGCCTGTCATCCAACTAACCGAAGGAGCGAGAAAATAACAAGCTATGGTTATGAGCAACACAATAGCGCAGCGATGGAGATATTTGCCCTTTTTTGCGATGCGAAATGTCATCACCGTAAGTAATAACCATGAGAGCAGGAAGTAATATATCATCTGCACCATGGTGTCTTGGTTACGATTTGGACGGTCGTAGATTACCGGTGCAGCAATCTCATTACCATTCTGCATGCGCACCTCGTCCAGTGATGGATTTGCTAAGCCTCTTGGCGGAAATACCGTGCAGAGTATGGTGTCGCCATCATGCAGGTTATACCATCTCACCTTACGGTTTGCAACGTAAATGCTATCAATTTGTGCTACGGACTCAATATTTATTGTGTCTGGGTTTACAATAATGTAGCCATAACCATCGTGTGATAGATGTAAAATACCCTCTGCTTCGGGGCGTGGCGCCATGTCCATCTCCATACGTTGGCGCTGGTCGGTGGTTTCGCGCTCGGCTACAATCATCGATAACAAGTATGAAAAATTCACCGTCAAGGCAATGACGATGGCTATCAGTATGTTGATAGCGAGATTTGAGCGTTTGTGTTTCAATACGTTCATATATGCTAAATGTTAGTTGTCATCTCCGATGGGCAGTAGGGTGGTTGTTTTGTTTACTCCTCCTCTTTATACCATGAGGCATAGAGCTGGTAGTCGCGTGCCGTGCGCTTCACGATATGTTCACGCTGCTCGGGGGTAATCTCCTTAACCTTCTTAGCTGGCACGCCAGCATATACCGAGTTTGGCTCCAACTGCGCACCCGACAACACCAAAGCGTTAGCCGCGATGATACAGCCCTCGGGTACTACGGCATTGTCCAAAACTGTTGCACCCATACCGATAAGCACGCTGTCGCCAATGATTGCGCCGTGGATAGTTGCGTTGTGACCCACCGACACATCGTTACCGATATGTGTCTGCGAAGGCTTTGGTGACTTGTCGTAGAGGGTGTGGATAACCGCTCCGTCCTGAATGTTTGTGCGGTCGCCGATAGTGATTTTATTCACATCGCCACGCAACACTGCGCCATACCAGATCGAACAATCCTTGCCGATTGTCACATCGCCAATAATTGTAGCAGTCTCAGCCAAAAAAGTATTCTCTCCAATCGAGGGTGTGCAGCCCCTCACTTTTCTAATTAGTGCCATAAGTTTTAATTCAAAATTTCAAATTTACTCCTCTTTCTTTGCGTTGCGCCAAAGGGTGTCCAACTCCTCGGCGGTCATCTGCGAAAAGAGGCGGTCGCCAGCCTCTGCCTCCATATGCTGGAAGCGTGAGATAAACTTCTTGTTGGTCTTCTCAAGTGCCAGCTCTGGGTCGATGCCATACAAGCGGCACATATTAATCAGAGCAAAGAATAGGTCGCCAATCTCGTCTGTGGTGCGTTCGTGGTTGCCCGCAGCCATCTCCACCTCAATCTCAGCAATCTCCTCCTTGACCTTTGCCCATACATCTTCCTTCTGCTCCCAATCGAAGCCCGACGATGCAGCCTTCTCGCCCACGCGGAACGCCTTTACCATCGCTGGCAATGAACGAGGTACACCGCCAAGAATACCGCCCTGACGCTTCTTCTTGCGCAGTTTCAGTTCCTCCCAGTTTTTCATCACCTCCGTAGGAGTGTCGGCGTGAATGTCGCTATAAACGTGGGGGTGGCGGTAGATAAGTTTGTCGCACTCGGCGTCGGCTACGTCGGCAAAGTCGAACTTGCCCTCCTCCTCGCCAAGTTTCGAGTAGAAGATAACGTGCAGGAGCAGGTCGCCCAACTCCTCCTTGATACCCTCCATATTACCATCGGCGATGGCATCTACCAACTCGTAAGTCTCCTCTATTGTGTTGTTGCGCAGCGATTCGAATGTCTGCTCGCGGTCCCAGGGGCACTTCTCACGCAGGGTGTCCATAACCTCCAGCAGGCGTGCTGCGGCTTTAAGTTTGTTCTCCATAATACTTCTTAAAATAAAAACTCTTACAAAGTTATGATTTTCTGCCGAAAAATAGCAAATAACTTTGTAAGAGTTTATCGGAGTGTGCAATTTTTATCGTATTACAGGTATCGCCGAGATTCTCAATCTAGCACCTCCCATAGGCACCAGCGTAAGGTCGGTTACGGGTGATGTCGAGGTCACAGGGCTCTCAGGCAGAATACCGCATAACCAGTGTTGGTCTAAGCCCCAAGCAGGAATTTGACGACCCTTAGTCTTCAGTAGGATAGGTGCTGAGTCGTTTGTGAATGGGTTGTTGTCAGCAGGGAACTCGCGCTTCTCGATAGAGAATTGGCTCTCGAGGCTCTTTGCTGGGTCGTATATCAAACCATAGTTCCAGTCCGATGCGGGGTGAATCTCCCATGATGGCCAAGCATCAGCGTCAGCACCCTCCTGCCAGCGTGAGTCGTGGATAGCAGTCTCCTTTGAGCTCTTCTTGATATAGTTCTCCTTGATGAGGAGTGAGAATGTCAAAGGACCGTAGTTTACCGATACGCTGTTCTTGTTCTTCTTCCACTCGCGCATCCAGAGCTTCATTGGGAGTACCAGCTCCACCTTGTCGCCCTTCTGCCACTTGCGAGAGATCTTGATATAGCCGTTGTTAGAAGATGCTGTGAATGACTCTGTGCCGTTGATCTTCACACTTGCGTTGTCACACCACGCAGGTACACGCATATAGAGTGGGAATGTAACCGACTTTGCAGGGTCAACGCTCAGGCGGATAGTCTCCTCAAATGGGTAGTTGCTCTGCATCTTAAGGCTTACGCTCACCTTTTTACCCACTTTGGCATTTACCGTAGCCGAGCCGTAGAGGTTGGTCATCAAACCGTTGTCGTTTGTCGCCATCACCATGTTGCCAATGTAATATGGTAAACCATGCGAGTGGTTGTGCTGGCAGCAGCGACTGCTAAATGGGTTCATCATAAGGAATGGACCAGCGTTGTCGATACCAGGGTGGTGGTTGCGACCATCGGCAAGTACCATATTTGGTGAAGTGATGTAACGCAATGACTTCATATCAGGGGTAAATGCTGCTGGGAATGAGTTGAACATCACATCCTCGCAGTTGTCAGCCCAGAATACATCGCCTGTGATGCGGGTAAGGATACCGTCAGAGGTCATCTGCTCGGCGAAGCTGCAAGTCTCTGCGCCCTGACG
>JAFPAD010000013.1 GCA_017424405.1 Alistipes sp. | reverse complement strand
TACCTGTATTCTCGCAACGACCACCATTGATAGCCAAAAGCAAAGCCTTAGCAAGGTTAGTACGTGCACCGAAGAACTGAATCTGGCGACCGATGTCCTGATAAGATACACAGCAAGCGATACCGTAATCGTCAGAGTGACGTACCTCACGCATCAACTCGTCGTTCTCGTACTGTACAGAGCTTGTGTCAACTGAAACCTTTGCGCAGAACTCCTTGAAGCCCTGTGGGAGCTCTGGGCTCCAAAGTACAGTCATGTTTGGCTCTGGTGAAGGACCGAGGTTGTAGAGGGTCTGCAAGAAACGGAATGAAGTCTTTGTAACCTTTGTACGACCGTCGTTGAAACGACCACCAATAGCCTCAGTTACCCATGTTGGGTCTCCAGCGAAGATGTCGTTGTAAGACTGCATACGCAAGTGACGAACCATACGCAACTTGATTACGAACTGGTCGATGAGCTCCTGTGCGAATGTCTCGTCGATAGCACCAGTCTGCAAGTCATGCTCGATGTAGATGTCGAGGAATGATGATACGTTACCGAGTGACATAGCTGCACCGTCCTGCTCCTTAACAGCAGCCAAGTAAGCCATGTAAACCCACTGAACAGCTTCCTGAGCAGTGTAAGCTGGACGGCTGAGGTCCAAACCATAGTACTCACCCATTGTGCGAATCTCAGTCAAAGCCTTAATCTGCTCAGCGATCTCCTCGCGCAAACGGATACGAGCATCAGTCATAGGACCTACCATGTACTTCAAGTCGTTCTGCTTAGCCTCAATCAAACGGTCAGTACCGTAGAGTGCCAAACGTCGGTAGTCACCGATGATACGACCACGAGCGTAGTTATCAGGAAGACCTGTCAAGAAACCGAGTGAACGGAATGTACGAATCTCCTCAGTATAAACATCAAACACACCGTCGTTGTGAGTCTTGCGGTAGTGTGTAAAGATGTCCTTTACCTTCTCATCAACCTCAACACCGTGCTCACGGCAAGCGCGAGATACTACGTTGATACCACCGAAAGGCTTGATTGAACGCTTCAAAAGCTCGTCGGTCTGCAAACCTACGATAAGCTCGTTCTCCTTGTCGATGTAACCAGCCTTGTGAGAAGTGATAGTTGATACTGTCTTGTTGTCGAGTGAACGAACGCCGTTGTTCTGACGCTCCTCCTCCAATGCCTTAAGACACAAATCCCATAGGTGAGTTGTGCGCTCGGTTGGACCTACGAGGAACGAAGCATCACCTGTGTAAGGAGTGATGTTTGACTGTACGAAGCTCGTAACATTTACCTCCTGGCTCCAAAGACCATCCTTGAAAATCTCGTTAAGTTTCATGTCAATATCCTTTTATTGTTAATAATTATCCTTTCTAGCCTACAAATATATAGATTTTTACAGGAAAAATCAACATAGGCACTCCTGCTGGAGCAATAGCCTGAAGTTCTTTACCTCATAAAGTAATGGGCAATGTTCTAAAATGGTTACTTGTTGGGCAAAAAACGGGCGTTTTTTGTTCTATAAAGGAACGAAAGAGCCAATGTTAAGATTGTGTGAACTTTCATATTTCCTCTTGTCTGGCAGTGTAAAAAGGCTTTATTGCTTACCCCATTTTGGGGTGATGCCTAAGAAGATTTCAAAGTTTATTCCGGGCATTGGACGTGAGAGTACCGACAGATACTCCTCGTTGAAGAGATTGTTTATGGAGCCTTTTAGGGAGAGGTAAGCCCAGCGGGTTGAGAATGTCTTTTCCAACGTAATATTGCTCATGAAATATTCGGGAAGCGTACCAGTGAGCATGATATCGTTGCTGGTCATGGTGTAACGTTTGCTGTAATAGCACCACTTGTAGAGCAACGCCCACGAACGCCAGCTGAGTGTAGCTGTTGCGGCTGCCGAATGAAGTGGGATATACACCAACTGTTTGCCATAGGAGCGGTCGGCTTCGGAGCGATTCTTTCCATAGTCGATAGATGGTGTCCATGAATAGGTGGCTCCCACATTCAGATGCATGTCCGAGAGTAGTTGTAGCATAAGGTCGGATTTTAACTCCACGCCGTACGAGTGCACAAGTTCGATGTTGTCGGGTTTATAGTAGCCCATCGGCGAGGGAAGCCATATAATCCAGTCGTGAATACGAGATTCAAACCATGTTGCAGAGCCTGAAATGGAGTATCTATTCTTTTTGCCTGTTGCAAATGACAAGCCACTATCGTAGCTCCAGCCGCTCTCTTTTCTTAGATTGGCATTGCCTCCGGGAAGGAAATATAGGTCGTTGAGAGTCGGGAAACGGTAATTGCGTGATACAGATGCTTTGGCAACGATGTTGCCTCGTTTTGAAATGACTCCATCGATGAATAATGCAGGAATAATGGGGGAGTGGTCGTAACCAAATACATCTTCACGCAAGGTCAGAGCCATGCCTAATCTCTCGGAAGGTTTCCATTTGGCAGACAAGGCTCCTGAGAGCTCGACGCGAGCTTTGTTATAGCCTACGATGCGGTGGTCGCCTTCGGTTGTAATGATGTTTTTATCACGATTTACGGCGAAGTGCTGGTATGCTGACAGAGAGGCTGTGAAGAGCCACTTCTTGCCGAGGTAATACTCACCATCGGCTTGTGCATAGATTGTGCTCACTTGGTTGCGTGCGCGTATCATCGACACCATGTTGCCATTACCCACGTCACGACGATAGTCATAAGGCATCCACGTATATGTATAACCGCCCTTGACGCCTATCTTCCAATTTTGGCAAAGGTGCTCCCATGATAACACACCTCGGAATGTCTGCTCGCGCTGTCGGTTCTCGAAGGCTTTTTCGTCGCCGTAATCAACCGTCAGACGAGGTAATTCTCGGTTGGAGTTTATATACCATGCATTTAGCCCGAAGCGCGAGCCTTTGCCCGTGTTGTAGTATGCCTCCTGAAGTATGTGTAAATCTTTGTATGCGCCGCTACGGTTGCGCATGGTGGGATAATATTGTCCGATGATGTTTTTATCCTCGTCGTAGATGTTCTCCTTCTTCTCGCGATTTACAAACTTGTAGTTGTTCGGGGAAGAGGAGTAAACCACACGGGTTGAGAGTTGCCAATGGTTATTGCCATAGGTTAGGCGTAGGAACTCATCGAAGGTGTTGAATGACCCCACACCCTGAATATATTGCACTCCGAAGCCATTGGCATCGGCGGCTTTTGTCGATAACTTTACGGCACCTCCCAACCCTCCTCCGGTTTCATTTACCGAAGAGGAGCCATGAAGTAGTGAGGCATCATCAATAAAGTATGATGGAATCATCGAAAAATCGACCATGCCGAGCATTGGGTTGTTGATGCGCATGCCATTCCATGTAACTTGGGTGTGCGAAGCCTCAGTGCCGCGAAATGCAACAGTAGAGAGTGTTGCACGACCGTAGCTCTTGACAAATATTGAGGAGTTGAAGGTGAGTACGTCGGCAATCGAAAGGGCTATGTTATCCTTTAAGATGGCTGAGTCGAGTTTGGTTTGTTGAAGTCCTATCTCCTTCATTGGCCGCTTGCCTAAAATTGTCACTTCGTCGATGTTGATATTACGACGTGACAACTCATTCTGCCCCCACGAAGCTATGGGCAGAACCACAAGGAACGAGAATATGAGAGATAAAAACTTCATCGTAAAACTATTTCCAACCGAAGGCTCCGGGTATTATTCCAACATAAAATTCATCTATCAACTCGCCTTGAGCTGAGTAGCGATATATCTTGCCCTGTTGCTGATAATCAATGGCATCGGCTATATACACATCATTTGACACGGGGTCAATGGTAAGACCATAATATATGGTGTCGTTATAAGGCAGGAATGGGCGTGTAGGTAGATGCGTGGCATCGACACTCATCGCCCAAATGTCATCGTTAATCCAATATAACTTGTCCCCGGTGCCGTTTAGCATGACCTCCGATGGCGCATCGCCTTTTTTGAAATTAAATACCTTCTCGATAGAGAAACTTTCAGCATCAATGCGATAAAGCGATGGTGCTTCGTAGCCATATGGTGAACCCTCGTAGCCTCCATCGGTCACAGTCCATAGTTTGCCATTGCAGTCGAGTTTGAGAGAGGTGGGTTGTATGCCGACCTCTAATTCATCGACCACTTTGTCGGTTGTGGTGTCGATTTTTAGAATGCGATTTTGATAAGACCAACAATTTACATACACATATTTCCCCCACTGCACCATCTGCTCGGTAGAGCCTGTCTCCATGGTCATGTTGGGACACTCAATGTAACCCGTAACCTCAAATTTCTTTGGATTTACGATAAAGATACGGTTATCCCAGAGTTGAGTTACATAGGCCTTTTCGTCAGATACAAAATGTATGTAACGAGGTGATGTTAAGTTGGTGATACGACCAACCTCTTTGGCAGTGTTTAGGTTTATGGCAAATACGACGTGCGAATTATTTACCACAACCCAGCCGATGTTATCACGTATGGTTATGGATTGAGCTACATCGCCGAGTTTCATGCCGTTGGCACGATAGAAGACCTCGTTTTCAACGGTTTTTGTGTCGGGGTTGTAATATGACAACGAGGCGTTGCCATATTGAAAGTTTCCCTCGTTGGTGATATATAACCCATGCCCGTTGAAGTGGAAATCCTCAGTATAACCATACTCCCACTCCATGCAGCCACAACTTATGATTGCAGCTACAAACATGGCGAGTCGGAATATGTTATGAGAGATACGCATTTACTCAATCATGTTGCAGTCGTAAATGGAAAATACCTCGGTTGATATCTCGCCGAGCCAGCCACTTTGAGAGTTGACACCAGTCTGTACCTTTACAAAGTCGATATACTTCAAATCGACCGCTTTACCCTTGCTGTCGATTGCGTCGCTAATGCGGAAATGGTTGGGTACTGCAGCAGCAGAGGAGTTGTCTCCATCTATCAAGCGGTCTATGTCGCTGGCATTGTCGGCGTAGCCCCAATCGTATTCAGGTTGTACCCACATTGTGCCATTGCCCGATTTGTCATAGTTGCGCGCCTCGAGGCGTGTGCCCGAGAGAGTGTAGCTATCTTGTGTAATCCATGCGGGATAGTAGTAATCCTGCTTGTGTGATGGTACGCGGCTAATCTCACCTTCGTTACCTAAGCTATCTTCCCATTTTACTGTTGAGTTTGCCTCTTCGGGGCGGAAGTAGGTGACAGAATAGTTTTGAATGGTGCCTTCGGCTCCTGTTTCGCAACCCTTCAACTCGTACCAAGTATCGTCTGGTTTACCGTTGCCGTTTTCGTCCTGCATAACCCACACGATGCCGGGCTCCGATGAGCCGTCGAAAGAGTTTCCCATGATTGCGAAGTCGTAACCTCCGTAGTTGTCGATGCTGTGGTCGAAGCCCACAACGATGTAACCACCAAAGCCACCAAGAGATACATATTTCTCGGCGTCAAGACGCTTCTTTGCATAGGCGGCAGCCTCTGCTGGGGTGCTTTCGCCTGTGAAGCCCGACTTATCCTCGTTGATAAACTGACCCGGCGCGGGGGTGTATTCAAATACGCAGTTGCACTCCGCCTTTGAACTTATGCCCTTTGGTCGGTAGTATGAAGTTGCAGGGTTATCCTCTGACCCATTGGTAGAATCATCGGTGATGACTCCGTCTTTGTTACAAGACGAAGCCATCATCACGATCATTAACACATACAATACAATAAATTTCCTATTCATTTTTTATATCTTAAAATCTTACGGCAACATCGTCGTAAGCAAAATATCCTGGTACTGACAAACCATAGTCGCCCACCATATCCTCCGAGCCTTCGAGGTTAAAGGCAACCTTTACAACCTCGCCAAGTGATGAGAGGTCCCACTTTGTCCACTCGGTAACGAACTTCTTGCCCTTCTCCAAGAGGTAGAACTCGGTTGAAGCAACTGGCTCTGCATCCTCGTCTAAAGAGTCATAGCCGTAGGCAACAATCTTAAATGTAGATTCGTCGCTCAAAACATAAGTTGAGCCGAAGCCTGCCGCCTGCAACTGATTATATACATAGGTAGTGTTTGTTACCCACATATGGTCAATTACGCGTGCCACACCATCGTCAAACTCAAACGAAGGCATTGTGTTGTTCATTCCGTAGGCGGTCTCGTCCACATAGCCGAAGTGAGTGTTGAAGTTCTCGCCGCTGTGACCGCCCGATACGTTATATGCCTGAAGGTCGTACATATAGTTACCCTCATTCTCCCAGTCAGAGCCGACATAGTTCGATATGCCTGCGTGACCTGCGTAGTAACCAAAGTCGCCCATCACGGGGTAGAACAACAGCTCGGTGTTACCCTCATCATACCACGAATATGAGCCGTGACCAGAGCCATACTGACCGCTGGTTGGGATAAAGTCGCTCCAATAGGTGCTGCCCTCTGAGCCAACGTAATCGGCATCCTCGAAAGTAAGCACACGCAACTCATAATCAGCCTCAACCTTCTTCTTTGGCAGGATGATAACGCGACCATCGGTAAGGGTGATGATAACCTCGTCGTCGGTTTCCTCGATGCTCTCGAATAGAGAATCGCCACTTGCGCCGCCATCACCTCTATCGCCCTTGTCACCTTTATCACCCTTATCACCTTTGTCGCCTTTGTCGCCTTTGTCTCCATTGCGGAGTGTTACGGTTGAACCATCGTTGAAGGTGAGAGTGTAACCTTCGTCGGTTTGAGCTACATCTACGATAACTTTGCCATCGTTCATAGCTTCTACCAAAGCTGAAAGAGCTGCGATGT
>JAFPAD010000119.1 GCA_017424405.1 Alistipes sp. | reverse complement strand
GAAGCAACCAAGATACGAGACTCGTTCTCGAACTCAGTCTCACGGCCACCATTGAGGAAGAATGTAACGTGAGCATACTTCTCAGTCTCGGCAATACGCAACTGCGAAAGACCGAGTGAAGATACATACTCACCGATTGTGTTACGAACGTTATCCTTATCGAACAAGATGTGCAAGCCCTCGAACTTAGCATCGTATGGAGTCATACAGCAGTAGTACAAAGGCATTGTGTGCATACCCTCCTCAGGCATATCCTCCTGTGTAAGAACAATTGTAATCTCCTTAGCACGGTCGTTACGGTAGTTATAGAAGATAACCAAGTCGTTTGGCTTGATACGACCGATAACCTCACCGTTCTCGTCAATGCGAACGATTGGCTTAACAAACTCATCGGTTATACCCTCATCATAAGAACGCTGCATAGCCTCCACCATATCTGACGAAGCCTCACCAACACCATTTACCAAGCAGTCGTAAGCAACCTTCACGCGCTCCCATCGCTTATCGCGGTCCATAGCATAGTAACGACCGATGATAGAAACAATCTTACCTGTTGATTTTGCAAGGTTAGCCTCTACGTCTGCGATGAAGCCCTTACCACTCTTTGGGTCAGTGTCACGACCGTCCATAAAGCAGTGAACAAATGTATTCTCAATGCCGTAGTGCTTTGAAATCTCAGCCAACTTATAGAGGTGCTCGATTGAAGAGTGAACACCACCATCAGATGTCAAGCCCATGAAGTGAACATTCACACCATTAGCCTTTGCATACTCGAATGCCTTAACAATCTCCTCATTCTGGAAGATTGAGTTGTCGGCACAAGCACGGTTAATCTTCACCAAGTCCTGATATACCACACGACCAGCTCCGATATTAAGGTGACCTACCTCTGAGTTACCCATCTGACCGTTTGGCAAACCTACGTTCTCACCATCGGTGCGCAACTGCGCATGAGGATACTGCTCGGTCATAGCCGAGATGTAGGCTGGTTTGATTGTCGAGATGACATCAGACTTTGTACCGTTACCGATTCCCCAACCATCGAGAATCATCAATAAAACTTTCTTGTCCATTCTTTATAATATTATTCGTTAATCTTTTCCATAATAATCTCAACCGCCTTGTCGATTGCAGCCTGCAATGCATCAGGGTTCTTACCACCCGCCGTAGCGAAGAACTTCTGACCGCCACCGCCGCCATTCATAACCTTGGCAGCCTCGCGTACCACAGCACCGGCATCTACGCCCTTAGCCACTACATCGTCGCCGAGCATAATTGTAAGCGTAGGCTTGTCGTTTGCAACGTTACCCAACACCATAATGATGTCGCTAACCTTTGCACGCAAAGCGTAAGCCAAATCCTTAATCATATTTGATGCATAAGGCATCTGTCGTGCCACAACGAAATATTTCTCATCAGGATTACGCTTTGACATAATCTTCTCAACCATTGAGTCAATCTGTTCCTTGTGAAGCTGGTCAATCTCACGCTGCAAAGCCTCGTTTGACTCCATCATCTTCTTAATAGCAACTTCAACCTTAGGGTTATTAAGCAACTCGGCAACGTTGCGAATCTGATCCTCTACACCATATAAAATCTCCTCAGCACGCTCCGATGTAACAGCCTCGATACGACGCACACCAGCCGAGATAGCACTCTCGCCCACAATCTTGAACACACCGATAGTACCTGTTGCCGATGTATGAGTACCACCACACAATTCAACCGACTCGCCGAACTTAACGACACGCACCTTGTCGCCATACTTCTCACCGAAGAGTGCGATAGCGCCCATAGCGTTAGCCTCCTCCATTGTAGCCTCGCGATTCTCCTCCAATGGGTGGTTAGCACGAATTGACTTATTCACCAACTTCTCAACCTCGCGCAACTGCTCTGCTGTAACCTTCTGGAAGTGCGAGAAGTCGAAACGCAAACCCTGAGGTGTTACCATCGAACCCTTCTGCTCAACATGAGTACCCAACACCTGACGCAATGCCTGATCCAAAAGGTGGGTTGCGGTGTGGTTGTTAGCCGCATCCTGACGCTTCTGGGCATCAACAACTGCAGTAAACTCAGCCTCAAGATTCTCTGGGAGCTTAGTTGTTACGTGGATAATCAAACCATTCTCCTTCTCGGTAGCGATGATATCAATCTTCTCCCCACCATTGTCAATATAACCTGTATCGCCAATCTGACCACCAGCATTGCCATAGAATGGAGTCTGGTCAAATACGAGCTGATATGTAGTCTTGCCTTTCGATGTCACACGACGATAACGTGTGATGCGGATTGGAGCTGTAAGAGTGTCGTAACCAACAAACTCGCACTGCGCTGCCTGACGCAACTCCTGCCAATCGTCGATATCCTGTGCTGCAGCATTACGTGAACGCTCCTTCTGAGCCTGAAGCTCCTTCTCGAAGCCCTCTAAATCAACGGTCACACCCTGCTCACGAGCGATAAGCTCGGTAAGGTCGATTGGGAAACCGAACGTATCGTAAAGTTCAAATGCATCTTTACCTGCGATAACACCACCCTTGCCAACTTTAGCGATAACACGCTCCAAGAGGTTGATACCTGTTGCAAGAGTACGCAAGAATGATGCCTCTTCCTCTTCAATAACACGCTCGATAAGAGTTTGCTGCTGCTTGAGTTCAGGGAACTGATGACCCATCTGATCAGCCAAACCTGCAACGAGCTTACACAATGTAGGCTCATTGAAGCCGAGGTATGTATAGCCGTAACGCACAGCACGACGCAAGATACGACGAATTACATAACCCGCCTTTGCGTTTGCTGGGAGCTGACCATCAGCGATTGAGAATGCAATCGCACGCAAGTGGTCGGCAATTACACGCATAGCAACATCCGACTTCTCGTCCTCACCATACTGCTTGCCTGCCATAGATGCGATACGAGCAATAGTTGGCTGGAACACGTCAGTGTCGTAGTTTGACTTCTTGCCCTGCATAGCCATACACAAACGCTCGAAGCCCATACCTGTATCTACGTGCTTAGCTGGCAACGACTCCAACTCGCCATTAGCCTTACGGTTGAACTGCATGAATACAAGGTTCCAAATCTCGATTACGAGGTGGTGACCCATGTTTACCATTTCACGACCTGGCTTAGCTGCAATATCAGCATCGTCACGCAAATCGATATGAATCTCGCTACAAGGACCGCAAGGACCTGTTTCACCCATCTCCCAGAAGTTATCGTGCTTATTACCACGAATGATGTGATCCTCTGGAAGGTACTGCTTCCAATAGTCGTAAGCCTCCTGATCGAATGGCACGCCATCTTCCTCCGAGCCCTCGAAAACGGTAGCATACATACGGTTCTTATCCAAACCGTAAACCTCAGTCAAAAGTTCCCAAGCCCATGCAATAGCCTCTTTCTTGAAGTAATCACCGAAAGACCAGTTACCGAGCATCTCGAACATTGTGTGGTGATAGGTATCGTGACCTACCTCCTCCAAGTCGTTATGCTTACCCGACACACGCAGACACTTCTGCGTATCGGCAGCACGAGCATATTTACGAGGGGCATTACCCAAAAATATATCCTTAAACTGGTTCATACCTGCGTTGGTGAACATCAACGTAGGGTCGTTCTTCACTACCATTGGAGCCGACTTTACGATTGCGTGCTCCTTGCTCTGGAAGAAATCAAGAAATGCTTGTCTGATTTTGTTTGATTCCATTGTATATTATTTTTGCTTCTTATTTCGTTATTATCCCGAATACAGATTGCAAATTTACACATTTTACGCTAAATTTGCACCATAAAAGGGTTATTTTATATGGTATGAGTAAAAAAAACAACATAAATAGCACTGTGAACGAG
>JAFPAD010000118.1 GCA_017424405.1 Alistipes sp. | reverse complement strand
GAAACATTACAGCATTCTCTTGACTCCAGAGGGTACACAGGTGAACTTCCGGTTTATGAACCAAGAAAATAGAGGAAAAATATGTTAGAAGTAAAAAATATTAAATATGCTTATAATTCAGAGTATCAGGCTCTTAAAGGAGTTAGCTTAAAAATTGAAAAGGGAGAAATGGTTGATTTCAAAGAGTTTGCAAAGGATGAGAAATCATTGGTGACTGATTTCTGTATGACCGAAGGAGAGGAATATCCTTCCTTCAAGGGTATTCAGACTATCGCTGGTCTTTTGGCTGGTAACCTCGCATTCGGTATCTACCTCTTGGGTGCATTCGTTGCAGGTTTCTCAATGTGTATGTTGAACATCGTTGTTAACCCAATGTTGAACAAGCTCGCAGGTGGTGGTAACAAGGGTAACCAGCTCGTACAGGTGGGTGGTTCATTCAACTCATTGATGGGTACAGCAGTTATCTTCCTTACAGGTGTATTCGTACCAAGCATCGTTGATGCAAAGATTAGCCAGGTATTCCCATTGATGGGTATCGCTCTTGCAATCTTCGCTGTTGCATTTGTTGTGGTAATGCTTACAAACATTCCTGAGAATGCTCCTGCTGCTGCAGAGGTTAAGGGAGAGAAGTCACAGTACGGTCCAATGTCATTCCGTCACTTCGTGTTGGGTGCTATCGCAATCTTCGTTTACGTAGGTGTTGAGGTAGGTATTCCTAACGTATTGCAGAAGTGGTTGAACTTCGTTTCTACTCCAGCTATCGCAGGTACAGTTACAGCTACTTACTGGTTGCTTATGCTCGTAGGTCGTTTGGCAGGTGCTGCTTTGGGTGCAAAGGTTTCAGCAAAGGCTATGCTTTCAGTAGTATCAGCAGTGGGCGCTTGCCTCACTTTGGGTGCTATCTTCTTGAGCCCTGAGACAATGGTTAACCTCCCAGTATTCAAGGGTACAGCAGGCTTCGGTATGGCTTCAGTTCCAGTGAACGCAGCTCTCTTGGTATTGTGCGGTCTTTGTACTTCAGTTATGTGGGGTGGTATCTTCAACCTTGCAGTTGAGGGTCTTGGTAAGTACACTGAGAAGGGTGCTGGTATCTTCATGGCAATGGTTTGCGGTGGTGGTATCCTCCCATTCTTCCAGAACCTTGTTGTTGACTTGACAGGTGGTAACTACCTCGTAAGCTACTGGGTAATCGTAGCAGGTATGGCTTACATGCTTTACTACGCTCTTATCGGTTCAAAGAACGTGAACAAGGATATTCCTGTAGCGTAACCTTTCCTTTGAACGATAATTCAAGCGACTGCTCCTTCTTGGGGCGGTCGCTTTTTTTGTGGGTGGGGCATGACGCAAAAAAACGAGGCACCATATAGGTGCCCCGAAATCAAAAGGTTTGTAAATCTATTATTTATCTTTGCGACGTTCTAACTGACGTTTGAGGACATCTTTGGCAGCATCAACTGCCTCCTCGAATGTGTGAGCTTGCTCCTCGACGCGAATGTCACCACCCGGCATGCGCAATGTGATTACTGCGATTTTGTTGCCCACTTGGTCGTCTTTTTCAAGTTTCAACACAACATCTACACCTGTTGCCTCAGCAGCAACGCGGTCCAACTTGGCTAATTTCTTCTCGATGAATTCGATTAAAGCCTTGCTTGCATCGAACTTCACTGACTGGATCTGTACGTTCATAGCCTTAAATTTTAAGTTAAACATTATCTATACGCCCTGCCTAAGCAGTACGGCGATTTCCCTTAATGGTTGCCCAAGTCCTTCAGCTTATCACTCCTTGCGGCTCCGTCGGAACGGGGGTGCGCTACGTCGTAGATGCGTTGCAGCTGGGCAATGTTGCTATGTGTATATACCTGCGTTGCTCGCAGCGAGCTATGACCCATGAGTTCTTGTATCTCCCTGAGGTCGGCTCCGTCGTTTAGCAGGTGGGTGGCAAATGTGTGCCTTAACACGTGAGGCGAGCATTTGCCTTGTACTCCACACTCCCGCAGAAGGCGTGCCACACTACGTTGGACATCGCTACGGGAGATGCGTTTGCCTTGCTTTGATAAAAATAGTGCTTTTTCTTGAGTTGTGCAAATATTTTCCTCAAAATTTTGCGTAATATAATGGCGTATTTCCTCTTTTACGCGTGCTATGATGGGGATAATCCTCTCCTTGTCGCCCTTACCTCTGATGCGTAGTGAGTCGTAACCTATGGAGAAGTGGTCGCGGTCGATGGCGATAATCTCGGCAAGTCGAATGCCCGAGGTGTAGAGTAACAACACGAGCAAGGCGTTGCGTCGCTCCACCCACTCGTCGCTGTGAAGTTGCGACAGCACCCTCTCGACGACGGTTGTCAGCTCCTGCTCGTTGATGAATTTGGGTATTCTTTTTTGTGTGCGCAGCGAATGAATGGTGGCAAAGACATCAGTTTCGATAATGCCCTCCCGGCGCATGTACTTAAATAACGAACGTATTGAAGATACGGTGCGGTTGATTGAAGCGCTGTTGCGAGTTCTTTTTTCGTCGTTGCCAATTTTGGCATCGGAGAGGTACATAATCCACTCGCGCACATCTTTTGCCTCTACTTCTTCGAGTAGAAAACATGTGCTGGAGCTTTCGCCCCACGCCTGAAACTCCTCGATGTCGTGCATGTAGTTGCGTACCGTCAGCGGTGAGTAGCGTCGTTGGGCTGTTATGTAATCGCGGAAGCGCGCTATAATCTCGTGGTTCTGCATCGTTATCTTGACTCGCGTTCGATGGATAAAATTCGTGGTTGCTCCTCAGCGACGAGGGACTTGTGAATTACTATAACGGCGTAGTGTCGTTTCCCTCGCTTGTCGTTGCCTGTTGAGCGAGCTTTACATAAGAAACGGTAGTTGGTACCTGCGACAATCTGTGTCGCTACATTTATGGGTTTGTACTCAACACCTTGCAATGAGGCTGTTGCACGCTTGAACAACTCCTCTTCCTCGTGCGTCGGCTTGCGTTGCTTGGAGTAGCCTCCCACGACGTGTTCTGATGTGTTGCCCCAGAGTGATTTTATGTTCTCACAAGACGAGAGTATAGAAACGGTTAATATGCAACTGCACAAGATGATGATATATTTCATAAGGTTTCGAGTTTTTGTGTTTTTCTGCTCAAAGTTAGACATATTTTTCGTTTGAGAATAAATTTATTTGTATCTTTGGACGATTAATGTGCGAACTTAACCAACTTATAACATAAATATGAAAAAATTACTATTCCTTATGGTCGCTGTCTGCTCGGTAGTGGTGGCGGCAGCAAAGCCAACGGTGAAGAGTATCACTTCGCCTGATGGCAATCTTAAACTTACCGTAACTATCGAGAAGGACATTCGCTGGAGTGTCGAGTTAGATGGTCAAACAATTATTGCTCCGTCAAAGGTTGCTATGCAGATTGGCGAGGGTGAGGTGTGGGGTGAGGCTCCACGTTTGCGCAAGTCGGCAACAAGCAAGATTAACGAGGTAATTCCTGCCCCTGTTTACAAGAAGAGCGAGGTTGTTGATCAGTGCTCAACTTTGACTCTTACTTTTGTTGGTGATTATGGCATCGAGTTCCGCGCCTACAACGGTGCTGCGGCTTATCGCTTCACTACAACTCGCAAGGGTGACTATACCGTGAAGAATGAGGTTGCTGAGTTCTCGTTCGAGAAGGATAACAATGTTTATTGCTCATACGTTCGCTCAAACAAAAATAAGTCGTTCGAGGAGCAGTACTTCAACTCATTCGAGGGTCCTTATTTCATCGAGCCTATGACTACAATGGGTACCAATCGTTTGATGTATTTGCCTGTTTTGGTTGATATGGGCGACAAGAAGGTCTGCATCACTGAGACCGACCTTGTGGACTATCCAGGTATGTATCTCTACAACAGCAACCAGGATACAACATTGGAGAGCCACTATGCAGCTGTGCCTGATGAGGTAGAGCAGGGTGGTCACAACATGTTGCAGGGCTTGGTGAATAGCCGTAAGCCTTACATTGCCGAGCTTAATGGCGCTCGCACATTCCCATGGCGTATATGTAGCATCGCTCGCAACGATGCCGAGCTTTTGGATAACGATATGGTATTCCTCCTCAGCCATCCAAATGTGATTGGCGATACATCGTGGATTAAGCCTGGTAAGGTTGCTTGGGATTGGTGGAACAACTGGGGTCTTTATGGTCAGGACTTTAAGCCGGGCGTAAATAACCGCACTTATGAGTATTACATCGACTTTGCTGCTGCAAATGGTATCGAGTATGTAATCCTTGATGAGGGTTGGAGCGTGAACCTCGCGGCCGACATGATGCAGATTGTTCCAGAGATTGACCTCAAGCACTTGGTTGATTATGCTAAGGAGCGTGGTGTAGGTATCGTTCTTTGGGGTGGCTATTGGGCTGTGAACCGCGATATGGAGAATCTCTTCAAGCACTATGCCGAGATGGGCGTTAAGGGCTTCAAGATTGACTTCATGGATCGCGACGACCAGGATATGGTTAATTTCTACGAGCGCGCAGCTGCCACAGCGGCAAAGTATAAGTTGATGGTCGATTTCCACGGTGCTTACAAGCCTTGTGGTTTGTCGAGAAAGTATCCTAACGTAGTGAACTACGAGGGTGTGAACGGTTTGGAGCAGATGAAGTGGTCAGGTCTTGAGTTGGATCAGGTGACTTACGATGTGCAGATCCCATTCATTCGTATGGTTGCAGGTCCTATGGACTACACTCAGGGCGCAATGCTCAATGGTACAAAGACTACATATCGCGAGAGCTATCACGAGCCAATGAGCCAGGGTACACGTTGCCGTCAGTTGGCTATGTACGTTATCTTCGAGTCACCATTCAACATGCTTTGCGACTCTCCATGTAACTACGAGAAGGAGCCTGTATGTACGGAGTTCATCGCCGAGATTCCAACCGTGTGGGACGAGACTAAGGCGTTGGACGGAAAGATTGGCGAGTATGCAGTTATTGCACGTCGTAGTGGCGATACATGGTATGTTGGCGGTATGACCAACTGGAATGGTCGTAATTTGGAGGTAGACCTCTCGTTCTTACCAGCTGGTACATACGATGTAGAGAAGTATGTTGATGGTTACGAGTCACACGTTCTTGCACGTGATTTCCGTGTCGAGAAGCAGAGCATCGACAACACAGCAAAGATTAAGTTGTGGTTGGCTTCAGGTGGTGGTTTCGCACTCAAGATTACTCCTAAGAAGTAATTTCTCATACACCTTAAATACATAGAAATAGGCTGTCGGCATTGCTCGGCAGCCTATTTTTGTTTATTCGAGAAACGTGAAGTCAAAAAAATCGCCATTTTTCAGTTCTATTTCAAAATTGAGTTGTAAATTTGTAGTACTATGAAAGTTTTGATTATTGAGGACGACCCTTCGTTGCGCGAGATAATGAGCCGTGTGCTCAAGCAAGAGGGTTATGTGGTAGAGGTGGCAACGACGTTTGCCGAGGCTGATAGTAAGGTGGCAGGATTTAGTTATGATTGTATCCTGCTCGATATTATGTTGCCCGATGGCAATGGGTTGCATTTGTTGGAGCATATACGTGCTCTTGGCAAGCGTGAGAATGTTATTATTGTCTCGGCGCGAGATTCGTTGGAGGATAAGGTCTATGGCTTGGAGAATGGTGCCGATGACTATCTGCCTAAGCCATTCCATACGGCAGAGTTGGTTGCGCGAGTGCGCAGCGTATTGCGTCGTGGTCGCACAGCGGGAGAATTGGCACTGTCGATGGGTAATGTGGTGTTGCGTCCCGATAGCCGAAGTGTTCAGGTGGCGGGAGAGCCGTTGGCTCTGTTGAAGAAGGAGTTTGATATATTGCTCTATTTCATGCAGCGTCCCCACCACATGGTCGATAAGACGGTCTTGGCGGAGGCTGTGTGGGGCGATTATGCCGACGATGCTGATAATTTCCAGTTTGTCTATGCCCAGATTAAGAATCTCAGACGCAAGCTAAGTCAGGCTCATGCGACAATCGAGATATCGGCTGTGTATGGCTTTGGATATAAACTATCGGAAAAGGAGGAGTAGGAGATGCATCTATTTTCACGCATGGTCCGCAATTTGGCGGTGGTGTTGGTGTTGCTCATGGCTTTATGGGCAATGCTCTTCTATTATGCTATGGTAGATGAGATTCGCGACGAGGCTGATGATTCGTTGGAGCATTACTCGTCGATGATTATCTCGCGTGTGCTGGCGGGGCGTGAGTTCCCTCAAATAGGCGATGGCTCAAACAATAGCTACGTGATAAAGCCTGTGAGTGTGGAGTATGCATCGCAACACTCTCACCTGACCTATCATGACGAAAATTTCTATATCGCCGAGAAGGGCGAGGAGGAGCCTGCACGTGTTATCACAAGTATCTTTTCAGATAACGAAGGTCAATATTATGAACTTCGAGTAGCTACGCCAACCTTCGAAAAAGATGATTTGTTTGGGGCTGTGGCTATATGGATTGTGGTTTTGTATGTGGGCTTGTTGTTTATAGTGCTTATTGTTACGGCACTTATATTCTATCGTAATATGCGCCCTATGTATGAGCTTTTGAATTGGCTCGATAGCTATAATCCTGGGTGTAAAATTAAGCCGTTGCCCGATATGAGTCGTATTCGCGAATTTCGTAAGTTGGGCGATGCTTTGCAGCGAGCCATCGACCGCTCGGAGGAACTTTTCAGCCGTCAGGCGCAATTCATAGGCGATGCCTCGCACGAGTTGCAGACACCCCTCGCAATCATTGGTAATCGATTGGAATGGCTTATGAATAGCGAGTCGCTCTCGCAGCAGGAGGCTGCAGAGTTGTATAAGATTAATCAAACGCTGTCGCGTGCCGTGCGCTTGAATAAGACTTTGCTGCTGCTGACAAAGATTGATAACCATCAATTCCCCAAGAGTAGCGATGTCGATATTGTGGATCAGGTCAAGGAGTGCGTTGAGAGTTATGGTGAAGTGTTCGAGTCGCGTGGAATTAGCTTTGAGATGGATTTGCCTGAGCAATATGTAGTACACATCAACGAGTCGTTGGCATCAACATTGGTGAGCAACCTGATTAAGAATACCTATATTCATGCTCCGGAGAATAGCTCAGCCAAAGTGGAGATTTGTTCGGGAGTTTTGACTGTGAGCAATGCGGGTGATGCTGCTTTGAATGCCGATCATGTGTTTGATCGTTTCTATAAATCCTCTAAGCAACATACCTCTACGGGTCTTGGCTTGGCATTGGTTGCTGCGGTGTGCCGCTATTATGATATGCCGTTGGAGTATGAGTTCAATCAGGGTCGCCACCTATTTAAGGTTAAATTGTAGTTCTGGGAGCCTATAATTTGAAGTTTGAAGAGTTGCGGAGTGTCGAAAATTTCTTTTTTTTGAGAAAAAAGGTTACTTTTACACAATCAAAAAGAGAGCAGACGATGAAAGAAAAATTTATCATGGCAGGAACTACGCCCCTGCATATATCTGATTCTGAGCGTGGAGATAAGTGTGTCGTGTTGTTGCACGGCTATTTGGAGTCGATGTATGTGTGGGACGATTTTGTCCCTCTTTTGACCCCACATGTGCGTGTCATCACAGTAGATATACCTGGACATGGAATCTCTGTTGTTCAGAGCGAGGTGCATACAATGGAGTATGTTGCCGACGTGTTGCATGATATGCTCGATGCTCTATCCATTGATCGCGTTACGATGGTTGGTCACTCTATGGGTGGCTATGTTGCGCTTGCTTTTTGTGCCAAGTATGCCGATAGGTTGAACGGATTGGTGTTGCTCAGCTCGTCGCCAAACCCCGACACGGAGCTTAAACGCGAAAATCGTCAGCGCGAGATAGCCCTTGTGAAGGCTGGTAAGAAAGATGTGTTGGCTCGAGTAGCGCCTGAGGCAGGATTTGCTGTGCAGAATCGTAAGCGCCTGAAGGATTATATCGCCGATTTGGTGGAGTGTGTTCATGTCACTGAGGACGAAGGTATAGTGGCTCTGCTGGGCGGTATGATGCAACGTGTTGATCAAAACGAGATGCTGCGCACGTGCGGTGTTGCTCAGCTCTTCTTGATGGGTAAGCACGATGGTTATATCCCTGTTGAGGCAGCCGAGGAGTTTATTGCTCTGAATCCACAGGCAAAGGTGGTGTGGTTGGAGAACTCGGGTCACATGGGCTTTATCGAGGAGCCTGAGGTCTGCGCCACAGCTCTGTTTGAGTTTGTGGGCGTGGAATAGCCGACATGTTGATAACGATTTGCTAAAAATAAGAGGCTGTCTAACTCTCGTTAGCAGCCTCTTTTGTTACTTTAGCAGCGCATCAGCCAACGCCTCTAATTGAGGTATGTCGCTCTGCTTCATACGAGATAGAATGGTTACCACAGGCTCCACTATTTCTATGTTTTTCATCTGCTCCAGCATGCCTCGCATGATGCGTGCAGCGGAGGGTACCCATGAGCCATTTTCGATAATTCCTACTCGTCTGTTTTGATATAATTTCAGCTGTAAATGGTGCAGGAAGTCGTGCATCGGAGGGAATACATCGGCATCGTAAGACGCTGCTGCCACCACAAGCCTATCCATGCGGAATGCATCTTCCACCGCCTCAGCCATATCGTTGCGACTTAGGTCGGCGATAGATACCTTAGCGGCTCCTTTGGCTATCAATATCTCCTTCAGGCGGTGGGCTACTGCTGCGGTGCCTCCATGAATCGAGGCGTAGGCGATGAATATGCCCTCAGTCTCCACGTCGTAGCGGCTCCATGTATCGTAGAGTGAGATGTAGTACCCCAAGTTTTCACTCAAGATAGGACCATGTAGCGGACAGATGTAGTCAATCTCCAGCGTTGATAACTTTTTTAGGAGGGTCTGCACCGCAGCGCCATATTTGCCACATATATTGAAGTAGTAACGTCGTGCCTCGCAAGCCCATTCCTCGTCGTGGCTCAGTGCGCCGAACTTGCCGAAGCCATCGGCTGAGAATATAACCTTATCTGTTTGGTCGAAAGTCACCATCACCTCGGGCCAATGCACCATCGGAGCCATGAAGAACTGCAACGTATGCTGTCCCAAGCAGAGTGTATCACCCTCTTTTACTGTGATTGTGTTTTGGCTGAAGTCCACCTCCTCGAAGAACTGTGGTAGCATCTTCTGGGCACGTGCCGATGTGATAATCTTCAGCGAGGGGTATTGCTCCAAAAGTGCGGCAATGCATCCTGCGTGGTCGGGCTCAAGGTGTTGCACGATGAGGTAGTCGGGCACTTGACCATTGAGTTCTTGTGTTAAATTGTCTAACCACTCTTGGCACTTGCGCTGGTCGGCGGTGTCCATTATGGCAATCTTTTCGTCCAGAATAAGATATGAGTTATACGATATTCCGTTGGGAATGGCGTATTGGCTCTCAAAAAGGTCGAGGTCGGAGTCATCTACTCCAATATATTTTATTGAATCAGTGATAGTTGGTTTCATCTTATTTGTGTTTAATTATTTTGTAACAAATATAGTGAAAAACGCTAAGAGTATGAAAATATTTTTAGCTGTAAAAGTGAAATTGTGTTGTTGTAGCAGGATAATTGTTCTGTTGTTGCATATTTTTTCGTTAAGATGGTAATTTATGCCATAAAATTATTAATTTTGAACGACGTTCGTCCATAGTAATATCATTGTGGCGATTGTAAATATTGAATAAATTATAAAAGCAATAATTATGAAACGATTGAATGGAAATGTCACCCTCATCACCGGTGGCGGAAAAGGTATTGGATT
>JAFPAD010000117.1 GCA_017424405.1 Alistipes sp. | reverse complement strand
CGCTCGCAAAGAGGTGATGAACGAACCCGAATTGGTAAAAATCTTGTCAGAGCGTGAGGATTTAAAATATGTTACCGACGTGGCGGCTTGCAATCAGGATGAGTTAAATGAGAAGTTCGGTAAACGCGTATTCGCTACTCCCAAGAAGATGGGTGCTGAAACAGCTGAGGCGAATATCAACGCCGGACTCGCTGCAGCCAATCAGATTTGTGCGTATTTCGCAGACGGTTGCACTCGTTTCCAGTTGAACAAGTAAGAATAAACACTTGATAAAAAATCGCTCATTCCATTCGGAGTGAGCGATTTTTTTATTGGCTGCGCTGCGGTTTTTACGGCGCGAGTAGCGTTTAGTTTTTCGGAACGTAGATGGCGAAACTTTCCGTGAGTTTCTTACAACTGCTGTCTGTCAAATCCACACGGGGATTGTAGGCAACATTGAACGCTCTATATTTCCAACTTCCCCACCAACTGTTTGTAACGGCGACGCAATTGTTGGTTACTTCGGCAGGTCGGTTACTGCTGTCATTTTTCTGTGTCAGGCTGACCCATGCTTCGGGGCGGTATTTGCAACCGCTTCTAATGATAATGACCGAGCCAACAGGAATGTCGCTTTTGGTGTATTGGGAGGTGGTAATATACTGTTTGAGGGTGCTGGTACTTTGTTCGTGAGGGTTTGTCATCGTACACATTTCTCCCAAACAGTTGCTGTTTGATGAATTATAGAAAGCATAGTAGGTGAAATTCAGACTCTTCTTCGTGAATTTATTTTTGTCGTAGCCTTCGTATGCCAAAATCTCATCAGGGCTTGCCGTTGAGTAGTCGAAGTTGGGATCTGCCGGATAGGCGGATGTGGTGACTTCGTAAGGTTTGGTGCACGCTTTGTTGGCGGCATCTTTCATGGCGGCAATGTCTTTGACGCTGTAAGTGTGCTCGCTCGGCGTGTATTTTACCAAGCTTAAATCGCATCCAGTCAATGCTTTAGCGAAAGTGAGGCCAGTAAGATAACGTCCTTTGTCATAACTCATGTGGTAGCCGTCTCGAGTAAGATGATCACCCATATAGCTAGTGCGAAGATTTTGTACGGCAGTACCATTGGGGATCACTCCTACAAAATGGCTGTTGGTGAGGATTTTGCTCTTCACCGTGTTCAGAATGGCCTTATACATGGTCATCTGGTTTTTGTTGTAGTTGGCAAATCCGGAATGTGTACAGTCGGCCTGATAAGCCCAGGTCATGTGCCATATCAATTTGGCGTCGGGCTGATGCTTCTTGACAATGTTGATGAGCGTACTCAAATAAGGATCGTAGGTGTCAGGTAAACCCGATTTGGGACTGCCTTGCTGCATGGTAATATAGTCCCAATTTTGGTTCTTCAATGCGGAGAGCGGTTTGTAGTCTTTGATGCTCTCCCATGTTCCTGTTGTGTTAAGGTAATAGGTGTAGCTGGCATTGTCATTCTGAAAATGGCCGGCGTGGGTTTCCAATGTGCATCCGCCGATATAAAGGTTACCAATCGTAATGTCGTCATAACCTACGTCTGAAAGAATGCCGTAAAGATATTGGGAGGCGTCCACTGAAAAACTGTTACCAATGCATAGAATTTTAATGATTTTTTTCGGAGCGCTTTGCTTTTTAGGAATAAAGATGCCAAAGCCGTCGTAGAGTTGTGAGCAGAGGGTTTCTGTTGCATTCTCGCTGGCCGCTAAATCAATGCGGGGGTTGTAGCAGATATTAAATCCTCTATAATTATAGCTTCCCCACCAGCTATTATTTACCACTGTAATGTTATTGGTAACATTGTCAGGGCGAGAACTGTTTTTGGTTGCGAGGGAAACCCATCCTTCGGGACGATGCTGCTGCCCGGAGCGTTGCACAATCAAAGAGCCGTTGGGAATATCTCCTTTAGAGAAAATCGGTGTGGCGATATAGTCCGAAATGGTGCCGTTCCAGCCATCACTTTCGACGGTGCGAAGGGTTGAAATATAATCCGTGTTGGATTGGTAGTATGCAAAGTCGAAGTAATTGATATCCAAAGGAATATAATCGTCGGGGTTGTATCCGGCATTCTTGATGATGGTGATCAAATCCTCTGATGCTCTTTGTGCTTTTGCGAGATTCAACTCAATCGGTCTTACTTTTGAACGGTTGAATTCGATGTCAAAGTCCGGGGTGTAGGTGTAAGTGGATTTGTCCGTGGTGACCGTAATCGTTCCCTTGTGTGAGCCAGGAGCCAATATCATATAGATTTTAGCGGCATTGCTCGCCGTGGAACCGACCTTTAAGGCTGTATTGAGAACCGTTTTGATTTGAGTCTCCTGAAGAGTGGGAAGTTGTAAAGATGTCGCATTGTTGGTGACCGAACTTAGGTTAAAGGAGAATCCTCCACCTATGCCTCCGTCTGCAAAGAAACTCAGTGATAGAATTTTTTCATTGCTGTATTCGGCTCCATAAATTACGAATTCTGCGATAGCACCCAGATTACACATATATAGATTACCGACAGGCTGCGT
>JAFPAD010000116.1 GCA_017424405.1 Alistipes sp. | reverse complement strand
GAAGTCAGGCGAAACACCCTCGTTCAAGGTGTACTGCGAGCCGAAGCGAGCCTCACGAATGGTATTAACTGTTCCAATACCGCTATCTGCTGACATACCCACTACGGCATATACATTGAAGTAATCCTTGTAGGTTACATATGGTTCGACATCGAAGAAGTATGTATAAGCATCCTGCATAGCCTTGAGATACTTACCCTCCGAGATATCCTTTGCATCGAAGCAGTCGCCCATCAGCACGATATTTACGCCATTGCCAACACTCTTCTCCTGTAGTGTTATAAGGTCGCCATCGTCACCATACGGAGAGTGGTACTGCTCGACAGTCATACGGGTACGATAGTCCTTGCCTTCGAGCAAGAATACCACCTCACCACCACGACCTGAGTGGGTACTCTCAACCACTTCACCATAATGTATCTTTCTCGTAGTGAATGTGCCGATATCACCATAATCCATTTCGTTTACGGTGATGGTAATATCTGTTTTACCTACGCCCGAAGATGGAGTAACGGTTACCCACTCGGGTGCAGACTCTACCGACCACGCAGCACCTGCAGGGGCTCGCATTACAAATGTCTTTGAGTACTCATCGTTAAGTACACGGAGCAAATTACGCGAGATTGAGAAGTCACGGTGCGCCTCAATACGCTTAAATTCGTTCCAACCCGATGCAAACTGATACTTCTGAATAGACTCCTCTGGAACTTCAATGGTAAAGTTATCCTTTGCCACACCTCCGAACGAGTCATATCCAATAACTGGCGGATTCTTTGCCTTACTGTCAATCGAAGATAGATAGTAGCAGTTTGCAAATGCCTGTGACTCGATAACCTCGACATTCTTGTGGAGTATGATACCCTCGATATTCTCACAATTGTAGAACAACTGCGATGGAATAGAAACGATATTCTCCGGAATCTCAACGATACCACTCAATCGCCTGCAATCGCGAAATGCCGAAGATCCAAGCGATATTAATTCCCCAGGAAGAACAAGTGTGCCATTGAACTCAGTGCTACCAAATGCGCTATCGCCAATTGTAGTAACGGTAGAAGGGATATTTAACTCGCCCTTGAATCTTGTTCCACTGAATGCAGCATTATGAATCTCTGTTAAACCCATTGGAAGGGTAAGGTTACCTGTAAATCCACATTGGTAGAATGAACTTGAAGCAATTGTTTTAATACCACTTGGAATCGTCAAAGAGCCAGTTAAGCCAGGGCAGTAGCTAAACGCAGATGAGCCAATGTGCTCCAATCCCTCAGGCAAAGCAAGATTACCCTTAATAGCAGATTGGTTGAATGCGCTACCTTCAATTCGCTTTAACGAGTGAGGAAGAGAGATCTCGCAAATAAGAGAGCTACAGCTACTAAATGCATTATTTCCGATCTCTTCCAAAGTTGAAGGGAATTGAACATTCGTGATTTTCGTTCTACTGAAACCAGAAACATACTTCAAGCCCTCTGGCAACTGAAGTGTACCAGTAAGTGAGGTACCTGAAAATGCGTTAACTTCAATACGCTCCAATTTATCTGGAAGAACGCACTTGATAAGGGTAGTTTTATTGTCGAAAGCTGACATTGGTATTAGATAAACGCCATTAATCTTACTCTCTACCTCCTTAAGGTTAAGACGCATAAGCGAGGTCATCTTTTCGCGCATAAAAGTGTAGTCTTCTTCTCCAATATAACCCGTAAGTTTCAAGTTTTTGATAGCAGTAGCATCCATCTCAAGGCGATCTACAATAGTTCGCTCAAGCTGATCTGCAATAGGGCAATGCACAACAACATACTCCCTCGCATCGTCCTGATGTGATACATTGTCTGCCTCCCACTCCATAATACTAAAGTCCACCAACTCGAGCTCATAGTCGCCCGTATTGGCCATCTTCTTAATTTTGAGGTCGAAGTTGGTAATCTTACCAGGGAGATACTCCGTAACCTCGTTACGCGCGAAGAAGCGTGGGTGGCCATCAATAGTGATAACCAAGACATTCTCGCCCGCCTCGACACTCTGTGGCACGACGATAGCGCGGAACGCATCGCCATCCTTCGCAGGGATAATGCCATCCAAAGGTATATCGCCCGTAGGGGTAACCTCACCTGTAGCGAGGTCGATAGTAGATTTGCGGATGGTATTAGTCACCAAAACCTCCCTCTTCACCGCAGCAAACTCCGCATCGTCAGCCCAACCGTCACCCTGAATAAGGCGCACACGCACAGACGACATCTTATGCTGGAACTTCATAGAGATGCGTTTCTCGGTAGGCGTGATATTCTCCGTTTTAGCCCACAAGAAGTCCGAAGCCTCATAAGCAGCCATCTGGCCGTGCTCCGCACCCTTGGTCTGATCCTTGGCTACCTCGAAAGGATAGGCCTCAATAGAGCTTGGCGTTGAATAAGGATAGTAGCCGAAGAAGTCAACCTTCGTGTCGTCATCCTTATAGTAGATGTCGTACTCCGAATCCCAAGTGTCATCCTCGGTAAGTGTAAACTTAACGTTATCGGCTTGGTTATCCTCCAAATAGAGGGTGCCGGGGGTATCGCCATCATAGTTGACAAGGTAGATACCCACAACATCGCCCGCACAGAAGCCCGAGTCATCGACACGCGTGTTGTCGCGCTGGTCGATACTGCCATCGATTAAGACCTTATGTGACGTAGCACCAGGGGATGGCATAGGCGTAATTACCTCTACATCGGCACTACAGCCCGCAAATGCCAAGGCCGCAATGCCCAAAGTTAATAGTAGTTTGTGTTTCATAGTATGTGATATTATTGTTTGTTTTTGTATTAAATCTCGCCGCCGATGTTTTCACCGTCACCCCAGCCACCGACGCCCATACCCGGACCATCGGTAGCCACGGTAATCTCCGCACTTATGCTATATGTAGCACCTGACGCAAATGTTGTAGCAGGAAAGTCGATGACTTGTTCACCGCCATAGAAGCCTGCAACCTTCACGGAGTAGCCGTTCGCCAATGTCACAGGAGGCACAACAAACCAGAACTCGGACGCTGCGTCTGCTGTCTCTGCGAGCAATACTTCGCCACAGTTGAGCTTTATGTTATCTATTGAGCCAGTCATCGCGCAGTGATGCGCACCTTCATTGCTTGGCGTAATAAGTGCACTGCCGGCCAATGCCTCACCGCCATTTGAATTGATTGTAATCGACTTAACAATTTGCTCCTTGCCATAAAGTCTTACGCACAGATAGGCACAAACAGGCGAAAGTGTGATATTTTTATCATCTACACCCGATGATGCGCCTACCATCAAATTGTAGCCCCACTTGTAGCCGCCTGCTATGTATTTCTGCTCCGATGCGAATGTATTTACAATCTCGCCATCGGCATTGAGCGCATATGAAGCATTATAAGGATAAATGGCATAATATGCATCTATTGGGGCTGGTAGATTAGTCTCGGATTTAGGTGCTAAAAAAGCCCCTGTTGTGACACCTGATGCACCATAGTAGGTATATCGCTGATTAATGGATGTTGCTGCAAAGATGGAAATTGAGTCGTCTGTTTTCCAGCCCGCGTCATTAACCGTCGTTACCATCACATTGTCGAAGACTCCTTGTGAAATTGTATAGGAGATAGATAGATTGCCATCGGTAGAGATAATTTTAATGGCTGCTGAACGCTCTGAAAGAGTTGTGTTAGGTGCGATATTCAGCACCACTGTATATGTCACCATTGCTCTTGTCTGCGGAGCAACTTGAATCCACGACTGTGCCTCGGCAGGAATGGCGACCTCCCAATCGATATTAGCTGCGAAGTTGAGGTTTATGTTGCCACCTTTAGCATTAATGGTCTGCTCTGCGCCATTACTGATTGTGATACCCGCCTGCTCGAAACTAATGCTCTTCATAATGACTTTCTCGCCATTTGACACAAAGACGATGACTTTACTATACTCATCTACCACGCCGCTCGAGGTAACAACAATATCGCCACTCTTCCCATCTGCACTCGAGGGAACAACCTTTGCGCGAAGGTCCGAAGATGAGGTTACCTCCACGGTAACACTCTCCGTAACGCTCTGCACCGTGTAGCCAATCTCGCGCGTAGTGTTAGGCTCCATAACCACCAAGTCGCTCTCGGCAAAGGTTATTTCGAGCGATGCGCCCTTTGGCAAGGTGATTACCGTGCCGTCAGCGAGTGTGAAATATACATACTGCTCATCCTGCGTTACGCTCTGGAAGAATGAGTCGCCATCTTTACCGTCTGCACCATCTTTACCATCCTCGCCAGTCGCCTTGCCGAGTTGCTCCCACGACACTCCATTGTCGTAAGACACATACCAATAGTCGTTCTCGATTTTGAGTTGTGGGGTTATACCTTGCTCGCCTTGTGGGCCTTGTGGGCCGGTTGCTCCGTCGTAGCCATTTGCTCCATCGTTACCATTAGCGCCATCCTTGCCGTCTTCGCCATCAGCTCCATTTTGGCCATCTTTACCATCAGTACCCTGCGCCTTGATTTTATTACCACTTTCATCGAGTAGCCACTCGCCATCAAGAGTCCAATAGTAGATGCCGTCGGCATCCTGCTTTACGCTAATAATCGGAGTGTAGCCATCCTTACCGTCATTACCATTTGCACCATCCTTGCCATCTTGACCGTGGTAGATAGTCACAGGGTTGGACTTTGTGAAGTAGATTGTATAGCCGATGGTTGTGCCGTTCTCCACCACGGGCTCAACCTTGGTTACATAGTCGTTGTTCTGCAAGGCCGCTACTATTGTTTGCAAAGCGCCGATGTTGCTATTCATCTGGTTGCAAAGTGTACGCAAAGCCTCGAATGCCGACCAAGTTGGGACTTTAACTACAGTACCATTTGAGAGTGTGAAGAGAACATAGTCCTCATTCGAGTAATCGACATCGGTAAACATTGAGTCGCCAACAAGACCGGTGTCGCCCTTGTCACCTTTATCTCCTTGGGGGCCCTGTTCACCCTGTTCGCCCTTCTCGCCCGTTGCCTTGCCGAGCTGCGTCCAGGTTGTACCATTGTCATAGGAGATATACCAATAGTCGTTTTCTATCTTTAATTGAGGTGTGATACCGTCTTTGCCATCCTGACCATTGCTGCCATTTGCTCCATCGTTACCATTAGCGCCATCCTTGCCGTCTTCGCCATCAGCTCCATTTTGGCCATCTTTACCATCAGTACCCTGTGCCTTGATTTTATTACCATTCTCATCGAGTAGCCACTCGCCATCGAGTGTCCAATAGTAGATGCCGTCGGTATCCTGCTTTACGCCAATAATCGGAGTGTAGCCATCCTTACCGTCATTACCATTTGCACCATCCTTGCCATCTTGACCGTGGTAGATAGTGATAGGTGTTCCCTTCGCGAAGGTAATGGTGTAGCCGATAGTTACTCCATTTTCGGTAATAGGAGTAACACTTGTAATATAGTCTTGATTCTGCAAAGCGGCCACAATAGCCTGCAACGATGAGATGTTGTTGTTCATCTGACCGCATAGCTCTTCGAGTTTTGCAACACGCTCCTTTAAGTCCTCGATATCGTAACGAATCGCAGAATCATCATAAGGTTCAGAACATCCAATGGACAAACACATCCAAACGAATGATAGAATAGTAGAAAGTTTTTTCATATAGTAAGATTTTTATTATTTGCCTACTTAAATTTTGCTCTCCGTACCTTAATAGTGGTATGACGCGGTAAGATGTCCGCTCACACTCTTACTGTTTTCGCAGTTCATAAGTTCGACTATCGAGAATAAACTTGCGTTTTCTGCGCAAATAGTACGTTTTTACAAAGTTAGTAAACTTTTCGCATATTATGCTGTTTTGCAGAAATTTTTTGCTATTGTTCTATAAAATGGGATATGCAAGTGCTACGGACTTATTGATTCCATAAATTTCGTTGGTGTCGGGAAAGTTTGATTGTTGAAGTTGATTAGATGCAAGGTGCCTTTGATAAGAAATAAGGTAGCAGACAGAAGCCTCTTGGTCAGGGATGGTATGTTATGATTTGTACCTCTGCCGAAGACAAAAAGAAAGATATCGAGGCTATTTCAGAGGTATTAATGTTAAAATAGTTTTTTTTAGTTTTCGATACATAAACACCTAATTTGCTAATATATGATTATCAATACTTTATATATGATTCTAAACATATAACTGCACATTTTTTTGAAATTTTTTGAAAAGTTTCTATTTTATATATACAGACAACTTAAAGGTGTAACTATGAAGCGCACGATTACTCTCTTTGCATTTATGTTTTTAAGCCTATCGTTATTTGGGTGCATATCCCATAATGGCGAGAATGTATCGGAGTCCGACTCAACCACAGTGCAGAGGAAAGTTGCAGAGTTGAGAGATTCGCTAAATAACCGTAATTTTAGTGAGGATATGGCTACATTAAGAGTGAAGGCGGAGCAACTTGGCAATAAAACAAAAGAGGTTATTGAGGAGCATACCCCTGTGGTTAAGGAGTTGATGCAGAGCATTGCTGACTACCTAAAACGATAGAAACAATAAGAATTATAAGATATGAAACACAACTTAACATTTGAAGATTTGGAGGGAGCTTTGATGCTTATCTCCTTCGATACAGTTGACGAGGATGGCGTTGTCGAGCGTGAAACCCTTGCCTACACCTATGCTGATGGCAAACTCAAATTCTACACTTTCGATGCCGAAGGTGTCACCATCGATGCGTCGTTCGACCCTGACGACCACGAGATTTTGAAGGTCACTACCTACGACTTCGACCCCGACGACTACGAGGATGCTACCGACCTTGTAAAGGCGATACTCAAACACGAGGGCCGAGAGATTATTAAGGAGGCTCCATATAACGAGTGGGAAATTGTGGATAACAAGGTAAATATCGTGGTCTATAATGCCGAGCGAGAGTGTGTTGCCGAGCATAGCTGGAAGGGTAGAGCAAAGAAGAAGGAGGTTGCCCCAAAGGAGCCGGAGATGACAGATGAGGAGAAGATGGAGGCTTTTCAGAGGTCTTGGCGGGCAAAAATGGAGGTCGACGAGCAAAACTTTAAGAGTGATAGGCGTATGCTCTTTTTTCACCTCTTTTTGATGGTTGTGGCAGGAGGTCTTACTGCTTGGCTCGGATACTATTTGGAATGGTCTACCACAAAAATTTGGATATTTTCAGTAGGAATGGGAGCATACTTTACACAGTTGTGGTGGTACAACGCCAAGCGAAATCCTTTGGGCGTTGTTGCCATACTTGAAAGGCGTCGCCAATATCGCCCGTGGATAAATGGAGGCTGGATATTAGCGACCATAGTGGCCGGGGGGCTTTTGT
>JAFPAD010000115.1 GCA_017424405.1 Alistipes sp. | reverse complement strand
GTATGCACCACCGTAAGCCTTACGCAATGTAACAGTGATCTTAGGCACAGTAGCCTCACAGTATGCGAAGAGCAACTTAGCACCGTGAGTAATAACGCCACCGTACTCCTGAGCTGTACCAGGCAAGAAACCAGGAACGTCAACCAAAGTTACGAGTGGAATGTTGAATGCGTCGCAGAAGCGTACGAAACGAGCTGCCTTACGCGATGCGTTGATATCCAACACACCTGCCATGAAGTTAGGCTGGTTAGCGATGATACCTACACTCTGACCGTTGAAACGAGCGAAGCAAGTGATGATGTTGCGAGCATAAGCTGGCTGGCTCTCCAAGTACTCACCGTTATCAACAATACCACGAATAACCTCATACATATCGTATGGTTTATTTGGGTTATCAGGAATGATGTCGTTCAAGATATCCTCCTTACGTGCGATGTCGTCTGTGCATGCAACACGAGGAGCATCTTCCATGTTGTTCTGTGGCATGTATGAGAGAAGGTCACGAATAAGTGCGATACCCTCCTCCTCAGTATCAACAGCAAACTGAGCAACACCTGACTTTGTAGTGTGCATATCTGCACCACCCAACTGCTCCTGAGTTACGTCCTCACCTGTAACGGTCTTAACAACCTTAGGACCTGTAAGGAACATGTTTGAAGTCTGACGACGCATGATGATGAAGTCGGTCAAAGCTGGAGAATATACAGCACCACCGGCGCAAGGACCGAAGATAGCTGAGATCTGAGGAATAACACCTGAAGCCATAACGTTACGCTGGAAAATGTTAGCATAACCTGCCAAAGCGTTCACACCCTCCTGAATACGAGCACCACCTGAGTCGTTCAAACCAATACATGGAGCACCGTTACGCATTGCCATATCCATAACCTTGCAAATCTTGTCAGCCAAAGAGATTGACAATGAACCTGCTGTTACAGTAAAGTCCTGTGCAAATACATACACCAAGCGACCACCGATTGTACCGTAACCTGTTACAACGCCATCACCGAATGTGTGCTTCTTCTCCATACCGAAGTCATAGCAACGGTGAGTTACGAACATATCGAACTCCTCGAAGCTACCCTCGTCCAAGAGCATCTGAATACGCTCACGCGCTGTGTACTTACCCTTCTCGTGCTGTTTCTGGATAGCCTTCTCACCGCCGCCCAAACGTGCGATCTCGCGGTTCTCAATCAACTTGGCTACCTGTTTCTGAATTTCACTCATAAAAATGATTATATTTTAATTGATTATTTATTCTTATCCTCACAAAGCTCGGTCAAAATACCCTGAGTTGACTTTGGGTGAAGGAATGCAATAGTCAAACCCTCAGCACCCTTACGTGGAGTCTTATCAATAAGACGTACGCCCTGAGCCTCAGCATCAGCCAACTGCTCCTCGATGTTCTCGCAAGCGAGTGCCATGTGGTGGATACCTACACCACGGTTCTCAATGTACTTTGCGATTGTAGAATCCTCTGAAGTTGGCTCCAAAAGTTCAATCTTGGTCTGACCAATCTTAAAAAACGCAGTCTTAACCTTCTGGTCAGCTACCTCCTCGATAGCATAACACTTAAGACCCAATACATTCTCCCAATAAGGGATAGCCTCCTCAAGGCTCTTCACTGCAATACCGAGATGCTCGATGTGTGAAACTTTCATAGCTTTAAAGTTTAAGATAGTTATTTATTTTTTGTTTATAAAAATTGTCTTTCAAACGTCATTCGCAAAACATTACAAAGATATAGGTAAATTCTCAAATAAGAAAATATTTCCCTACTATAATACACGATTTTTAACGCATTTTTAACATGATTTCAAATACAGCCACAAAGAGTTTGTTTTTTGCTCGAAATTTGCTAAATTCGCCCTATTAATCTACACCAAGCTGACAATGAATAGATTTCTTGCAACACTTTTTCTCTCCTTGCTAATGTCGCTAAATGCTGCGGGCGAGAATCTTATTGTAGGGGAGCGACTACCTGATATGAGTATTCGAAAATGGCTGATGGATATACAACCAACCAACACCGAATACACTTGTATTTTATTCTATAATTCCACAAGTGAATTATGCCAAGAGAGTCTTGAGAATATTAAGCAATACATATCAAACCACGAAAAAGAATTAAACTTAATCATCGTAACAAAAGAAGAATACAGCAAAGCTGGTGTAACTCTTACAAGACACCTTAACGATTACACGGGCGTAGCGTTTGACGATAGCGGAAGAACATTCAAATCTTTCGGGGTTAAATACATTCCATTCTGCGTCATCAGCCGCAAGAACAGAGTAGTATGGTGTGGCAACAGCCTCGCACTAAACGACACAACATTGAACAAAATTTTAATTCAATAAAAGCAAATGACATTCACTAAAATAGAGCATTACGAGAAAGAGTATCTCGATACTCACCACGACAGCGCACTCAACGTCACATCAGGTGTCGAGGATCAACCCATCGTAAACCCTTATTTCAAGCGCAAAAAGCGACGCACGCTATCTACCGACGAATATGTGGAGGGTATCCTTAAAAGAGATATCACCATACTCTCGCAAGCCATCACTTTGGTTGAGAGTAACAACCCGAGCCACTATGCGCAGGCTCAGGAGATTATCGAACGCTGCTTGCCTCATGCTGGTCGCTCGATACGCATCGGCATCACGGGTGTTCCCGGAGCTGGAAAATCGACATTCATCGAGGCTATCGGTGGCATGGTTGCATCACTGCACCACCGCTTAGCTGTGCTTGCCATCGACCCAAGCTCGGAGCGTAGCGGCGGCTCTATCCTTGGTGACAAAACTCGCATGGAGAGCATATCATCAAATCCCGACATCTTCATACGCCCTTCACCTTCGGCAGGTTCTTTGGGTGGTGTAGCTCGTAAGACTCGCGAGACAATAGTTCTGTGCGAAGCGGCTGGTTATGATGTTATTTTCATAGAAACCGTAGGCGTGGGACAATCCGAAACAGCCGTCCACTCAATGGTCGATATGTTTATGATGTTGCAGATTTCAGGCGCAGGTGACGAACTTCAGGGTATCAAACGAGGAATCATGGAGATGGCCGACATGATGGTCATTACTAAAGCTGACGGCGAGAATATCCACAAGGCCGAGCTTGCAAAAACCCAATATCAAGGCGCCTTACATCTATTCCCAACACCCGAATCGGGCTGGCGACCAAAGGTATATACCTGCTCATCGGTAGCGCAAACAGGTTTAGAGGAGGTTTGGAATGGCGTAGAGGAATACCTCGACCACATCATGGCAAACGGTTACTACCAATCAAACCGCAACCGACAAAACAAATATTGGATGTACGAAAGCATCAACGAGGTACTGAAGAGCAACTTCTACCAAAATCCCGAAATCGAGGCTCGCGTTGCCGAGGTCGAGGCAAGAGTTCTTGACGCCAAGCTAAGTTCTTTCATTGCAGCAAAAGAGTTGTTAGACATATATTTCCACAACAAACAGTAGTTACATTGCATAAATTTGCAAAAAAAAGACGGTCTTATGCAAAAAGATCGTCTTTTTTTGCAATTATTAAATTTTTTATGTTAATTTTGAAAAATAATTCTTAAAACCTAAACATTATATACTTATGAGCAAAGTTAAATTCTACAAGGGTGGTGACCTACCCCTTGAACTTCATAAAGTTCGTGTCGTACAGAAGTTACATTTAGTTCCAATCGAACGCCGCCTTGACGCAATGAAGGAGGCTGGTTTTAACACCTTCCGCCTCAGCACAAAGGACGTATTCCTCGATATGCTTACCGATAGCGGTACAAACGCAATGAGCGATAACCAGCTCGCTGCAATGATGCACGCTGATGATGCTTATGCAGGTTCTCAGTCATTTGAGCGCTTGCAGAAGGCCGTGTTAGACGTTTTGGGCAAGAAGTATCTGTTGCCTGTTCACCAAGGTCGTGCTGCCGAGAATGTCATCTGTCGCACATTCGTAAAACAGGGTAATGTAATCCCGATGAACTACCACTTCACCACTACTCTTGCTCACATTCAGGAGTGCGGAGGTAAGGTTGTAGAACTTTTGCACGACCACGCATTAGAGCTTAAGTCGAGCCACCCATTCAAGGGTAATATGGATATCGAGAAGTTGGAGAAGACTATTCAGGAGGTGGGTGTTGAGAACATTCCATTTATACGTATGGAGGCTTCAACAAACCTTATCGGTGGTCAGCCATTCTCGATGGCTAACTTGATGGACGTACGTCGCATTGCCGACAAGTATGGCATCATGCTCGTTTTGGACGCCAGTCTTGGTGGTGAGAACGCATACCTTATCCAGCAGCGTGAGGACAATTGGAAGGAGAACTCAATGGGCGAAATCTTGAAGATGATGACAGGGCTGGCAGATTTGGTTTACTTCTCTGCACGTAAGCTCTCATCTTCACGTGGTGGTGGTATCTGCACCAACCAGAAGGCACTCTATGAGTTGATGGAGGATAAGATTCCATTGTTCGAGGGATTCCTCACCTACGGTGGTATTTCAGTTCGCGAGATTGAGGCAATGGCTGTGGGTCTTTACGAGACTTTGGACGAGACCATGATTAGCCAGAGCCCTAATTTCATCAAGTATTTGGTTGAGGAGTTGGAGAAGCGTGGCGTACCTATGGTAACACCTCCGGGAGTGTTGGGTGCCCATGTGAATGCAATGGAGTTCTGTAGCCATATTCCACAGGACGAATATCCAGCCGGTGCGTTGGCTGCTGCCTTCTACCTCTGCTCGGGTGTTCGTGGTATGGAGCGCGGCACAGTATCAAGCGTTCGTGACGAGAACGGTAAGGAGATTCCTGCCGATGTTGAGTTGTTGCGTTTGGCGGTTCCTCGTCGTGTGTTCACACTCTCGCAGATTAACTACGTTATCGACCGCATGGTATGGCTCTACGAGAATCGTCATTTGATTGGTGGTTTGAAATTCGTTTACGAGCCAAAGGTATTGCGTTTCTTCATGGGAGGCTTGGAGCCAACTTACGATTGGCCATCTAAGTTGATGGAGAAGTTCCGCAAGGATTTCGGTGATAGCTTGTAATTGATACATAAAACGAAGAGCAGGGTTTTAGCCCTGCTTTTTTTTATTTATACGCCCATAAAACGACATCTTTCTCTCGCTGCAAAATATCATCTAAAATTCCCATTGCACGACGCGATAAAACGGGACACCCCCAACTACCAACCGTAGGAATAGGATAAATCGGAAACGGAGTTGTATATTGCCAGCCATGCAACACCACACATCGCTGACGCAGGGCAGAGTTTGTCGTATCTAAGCCATCAAGTCGATAAGCCACGCCATACCGACCCTCATATCTCTCCGCCACCAAAGCACGCCCCTCGGAACTTAAATGCGAGCCATCGGCGTTCGAAAGCGAAGCATAAGCCGAACGCACCTTACTCTTTGCGCTGCCACTTCCATGCGACACAACAAAGCTATACTCAGCACAATCCCTCACTACATTCCACACCACAAAACGCCTGCGACCAGAATGCAAAGATAAATCCCACAACAGGAGATAATTTTCGTTATATCCCCTATCACGACAGAAAGCCAACAATTCGGCAGCACGACTGCGAAAACGCCACAAACCCATTACTTATATTGCTCAATAAGTTGCTTCACCAATTCAGGCATTCCCTCCGCCGCACGAGCTTTGATGTGCGTAAGCGGATTGCGTATCATCGAAGTATCGGGCATTCCCGGATCAACCACATAGACGGGCACTCCCGCCTTAGCATAGCGCACCAACATAGCGGCAGGATATACCGCCAGCGACGTACCCACTACAATCATTAAATCAGCCTCAGCAGCTATGTGCGTAGCACTATCAAACATAGGTACCGACTCGCCGAAAAAGACGATATGAGGGCGCAACAACGCTCCATCTTCGGCACGTGCATCAAGCGTCTGCTCCCAACCCTCGATTGGCACAATCAAATCGGGATTGCGCTCACTGCGCAACTTCATCAATTCACCATGCAAGTGGGTCACACGCGTCGAGCCAGCACGTTCGTGCAGGTTATCGACATTCTGCGTCACCACCTCCACATCGAAAAACTTCTCCAACTCAGCGATAGCACGATGCGCCGCATTGGGTTCTACCGAGAATAACTCCTTGCGTCGCTTGTTGTAGAACTCCACCACCAACGCGCGGTTGCGCTTCAATGCCTCGGGCGTGCAGACATCTTCGATGCGATAATTTGCCCACAAGCCATCAGCATCACGGAACGTAGAAATACCACTATCGGCACTCACACCCGCACCCGTAAAAACCACTATCTTCTTCATAAGGTCTATTTATCTCTAAGTTTTCGCAAATGCTCTTTATGTGCGAAACTATATTTACGCCAACGTACAACACACATCACGCCATATATAATCAACATCACACCTACACACGCCAGCGCCGGCACGAAGCTATCATATTCACTACCATTCACCGCATAGGCTGTAATAAGGGAGAGAACGCCACACGCTGGCACCAAGAATGACAACAAACGCCACTTCTTGCGAGGCTCCATGAGAAAAATTCGCGCCACAACTACAGCTACAAGCGCCACGACGCACACACAATTAAAAATCAGCATCACAATAGTGTCATGCCATTCAAACACTCCCGCCAAAGCATTACCCAGCCCCAGCAACACCAAAACAACAGCCACTACAATCCAACGTTTCATGCTTACATCTGCACGCATCTGTGATTTCTTCTGCTCCATAACATCTGCGATTAATTTACTTCATAAAGTTACAAAAACTTTCACAAAAAAAACGCCTCGTGAGTAATATTTTCACAAGGCGAATTATAATTCATATAGTTAATTCATCATCATTCTGCGACGTTTTGCGACCAGTGCTCGGCGTTGCAGAATATCAACGCCCTGCACAACTCGACGGCGCCAAAAGAAAGCGCACACGGCTGCCAACGACAAGAATATAGCGTTTCCCACCAACGCCTTCACAACCTCTTGCGACTTACTGAAGTAGTCAGGTCGAGAGAAATATATTATCACATAGGCAATCGTAAATGCCGCCACGCAATATAGCAGGTAATAGGTCGCTGTGCGCCAACAACGGCGGGGTAACTTGCGCCGACATCTCTCAACCGCAATTTCGAGTAACACGAAGTCCAAGATATAAATATACCACGGCACCTTCTCCCACTCCAGATACTCACCTAAAAATATTGAGCCGAGCCACACCGTCATACAGAGGTCAATAACCCAATCTTTACACTTATAGATGTATGGCAGATTTCCAACGGTGGTTTTTCCAACTCTAATAACCTTCAGTCCCATGATGTCTATTTGCATTAATCCTTCTTATACTTGCTCTTGCTGTACTTCATACGAAGATAGAGAATCACAAGACCTACGACATAGAACACGCCATAAAGCAGCCAACGGCGACCACCCGTAAGGTCAAGACCATTCTCGCGTGCAAGCCACATAACGCCAAGCACCAGAGCAGCCATCAGGCAACCGAAAACAATCGCCTTGAGCCATTTGCCCCACTTGCGCCAAAAGTATCTCTTACCAGTACGCCAAGCCTCGATGTTATAAACCACAAAGAGTACCACGGTGAGGATTATCGTAGTCCAGTCCAAAATGCCCTTAAACACCTCCACAGGGCGACTCTGCACCCACTCGGCAGCAGAATAACGCACCAGATAATTCATCGCAACCGATGCCAATAGCAACACCGTCCACACTATCTTAAACCAAGTTTTCTTCAACTCCTCCATTTTGCTAACCGATTATCAATCCAACAATCTGCATAGCCATCGCCACGGCGACAGCAACCATCACGCTCACCATAACGCTACTCCTCACTCTTATCTGGTACATCGGCATTCTTTCGCTTTTTGAGTCGACCGCTGCGGCGCAAGGCATCTGCAATTATCCATTGCAGTTGCCCATTCACGCTGCGAAACTCATCTTCCGCCCAACGCTCCAATTCGTCCCACGTTTGAGCATCGACACGCAAAACAAAACTCTTATTTTCAGCCTTCTTTGCCATTCAAAAATTAATGATGCAGTGTTCCTGCGTTCACAACTGGTTGAGCCGACTCGTCGGCACACAACACAACGAGCAGGTTTGTCACCATAGCTGCCTTGCGTTCATCGTCAAGCTCCACAATCTCATCAGCCGAGAGTTTATCCAACGCCATCTTCACCATCGACACAGCACCCTCGACAATCTTCTCGCGAGCCGAGATGATAGCGTCAGCCTGCTGACGACGCAACATCACAGCCGCAATCTCAGGAGCATAAGCCAAGTAGTTGATACGCGCTTCAACAACCTCGATACCTGCAATAGCCAAGCGCTCTGAGAGGCGCTCCTCCAACAGGTCGTTAATCTCCTCGCTGCTGCTACGCAATGTCACAACATCACCGCCCGCAGTATTATCGTCATAGGCATAGCAGCCAGCCACCTGACGCAACGCAGCATCGCTCTGAACAGCCACAAAATTTTCAAGCATATGCATACGACCGCTCTGTGTAACAACACCCGAAGCACCAGCTGCAACATCGATATCGAACACCGCGCGATAAATCTCCTCCTTCTTGAGCTTCCACACCAGCACAAGACCAATCATAATTGGGTTACCAGTCTTATCGTTCACCTTAATAGGCTCGGCGTTAAGGTTACGCGCACGCAACGAGATATTCTTCGATGACATCAGGAAGTTAATCCACCAAAAACCAGTTGAGTAGAATGAGCCCGAATACTTACCAAAGAAGGTCAAGACACGCGCCTCGTTTGGCTCAAGCAAAAGAAAACCGCGGCACGAGATAATCGACAAGATAATCGTCACGATACCGCCCACAATCATCGGCACACCCCAAGGCTCTGCCTCGTCGTTAGCACCCCTGATAACGAGAAACACTCCCGCACCAATCAAAGCAAAGATGACGAGCAATGCTACAAATCCATTTGCCTTCCAACCTGTGTACTCAAAATTTTTGTTCTCCATACAGATAATTGTTTTAGTTTGTTAAAATGATATTATTTTGATATCACAAATTTACACCCAATTTTGAGAAAAACAAATATTTCTACATTAATTTTCACTGTGGCGTAGCAAAATTTTCCATTCTGGAGAAAAAGCACTATCTTTACATATATAAATAGAAACAAGATGAAACGACTTGCCCTAATTCTACTTTTATCGTGCGTCGCATTGACTGCCTGCCAGCCAAGCAACACGCTGCGCTTAATGACCTACAATGTCCACAACTGTATCGGCATGGACGGCACACTTTCGTGTGAGCGTATTGCTCAAGTGATTACAAACGAAAATGTTGAGGTGGTTGCTCTGCAAGAGCTGGACAGCATGACTATGCGCATTCCCAACCAGGATATTCTGAAAAATCTCGCCGACCTTACTGGTATGCACCCCACATTCGGTGCATCTATCGACTATCGTGGAGGTAAGTATGGCATCGGCGTCCTCACTCGCGAGAAGCCTATCTCGTGGAAGCGCATACCTCTGCCATGCCGCTCCGAGCCCCGCTCGCTACTGATTGTTGAGTTGGAGGACTACTTCTTCTGCTCAACCCACCTCTCACTCCACGCCGAAGACAGAGTAACATCGGCAGCTATTATCACCGAGGAACTCAGCAAACTGAACAAGCCCGTAATTATCGCAGGCGACTTCAACGCCGAGCCTAACGAGGAGTCAATAACACGCCTTTCTGACGATATTTGTTTTGCAAGTAGTCCCACAAAATTCACCTACCCAGCCGACAAACCCGAAATTGAGATTGACTACATAGGCATCTATAACAAAAATGTGTCTAAACATAAAGTTATCGAGGCTTATGTTGTAGATGCACCCATTGAATCCGACCACCGACCTTTGGTGAGCGAGTTACAATTCAAAAAACAATAATATTTTACAAAAATTTGAAAAAGTTTCTCAAAAACTTTGCACAATAGAAAAAAGTGTATATCTTTGCGCCACGAAATGAGACAAACAGCAGTTTTCTCTTCGTGTTTCGGGATGTAGCGCAGTCCGGTTAGCGCACCTGCTTTGGGAGCAGGGGGTCCCAGGTTCGAATCCTGGTATCCCGACAAGGGGGGGGGTAAGTCCTCCACAACAAAACATTTTCGGGATGTAGCGCAGTCCGGTTAGCGCACCTGCTTTGGGAGCAGGGGGTCCCAGGTTCGAATCCTGGTATCCCGACAAGAAATAGCAATCCATCGAGGATTGCTTTTTTTGTTTTAGTTTATATTGCGAGATGGATTGGGCAAATAAGCCCAATCTTTTTTGTTGCGTTAGGGTCTAAATGTGAACATTCTACCCTATCACAACAAAAAAACTTTTGCTACACAAACCATCTCGCACAACAACAATCGCGATACCACGATTAGAAGAAAGGCAGGTTGCGGGCATAAAAAGATATTTATGCGCTACGCTTTTAAGGTATGCCCGCTCCGTCTAAAGACGGTCGAATCCTGGTATCCCGACAAGAAATAGCAATCCACAATGGGTAGCCCTTTTTACGGAATATATAAATAGGTATTCCAAAAACTATTGATTGACAAGGTGTTAAGTTGTTAGGCAAGTACGGATTATCCGTAAAAAACTCGTCTAAACTTTAATTTTTCGAAGATCCTACTCTTCTCATGTAGTCTTCTATGTAGTTTAATTAAGACCAATTAGGGCTACTTAAACAAAATTAAAGTAACAACTTAACACCTTGTCTTTTTATGTACACTATTAACATCAAGGGGCACGCAAACCCCAAAGACCCATCGATGGTTAAGTTGGAAATGATTTTCTTCAAGTCCAACTATCCACGAGTAACAAAGGTTGTAAATGTCACAGGTCTAATGGCAGACTGGGACTCTAAGGCGCAAAGTTTTCGAGTAGGTAGCGCAGAAGCCACCACGAAGAACAAGATTCTATTTGATCTCAAAACAAAGTACTACCACAAAGCAGATGATTGGGAGATTGAGGGTCGCTCTTGGTCCCCCGTTCAACTTTCGCACGCTTTTGACGAGATTGAACAAGTAAAATCAGAGATTCGTGTAAAGTCTGTACTACAAATGATAGAATCATTAGAGGCTCGATTCAAAGAACGACAAAGAATAAAGAACGGGCAATTAGTAGACAGTTCACCAAATGCTAAGGTATATGCACGCTTGCGTAGAAGGTTAACGGAGTTTACTAAAGAGAAGTATGGAAAGGCATTCTCAACATTCTTTTTCCCTGATATTAACGAACAATTCCTTCTTGACTTTGCATTCTGGATTAAAGAGAATGGTATAAAGAACGGAAACAAAGGAGGTCTGGCTACTAAACTTAGAAGACTAAGAGCTGTTTGCAACTATGCTCATAAGGAAGGTATGTACGGTGTAAGGCTTGATGCATTTGAGTGTTTAGGTGATGATATTAAGTGGCCGGAAACGACTTCAAAGGCTGTTCCTGAAAAGGTAATAAACAAATTGGCAAGCATTGACCGAACACTATTCACTGAGAAAGAAAATTTCTGTATAGACCTATTTCTTTTTAGTTATTATACGGGTGGTATGGCTAATGTCGATGTTTGTAATCTTACTTGGGATATGATCGAAGAGGATAGAATCGTTTATGAGCGAATGAAGTTTCCCAAGAAAGCAAAGCCTATATTGCTGCAAAAAGCGAAGGACATCATATATAAATATAAAGGTAAGGGGTTTCAAAATTATGTGTTCCCTGTGTTTACACATAAGCACACGACAACGAGTAAAAAAATGATTCGTGTTAGACAACTCTCTACCAGATTGTCAAACACCCTAACCAAGGCTTGTAAGATGCTTAGAATTAAAGAGAATGTTACCTGGTACTCTGCTCGTGGTTCGTTTATTTCGAAGATGGTGGATGCGGGCAATAACCCCTATGTGGTTGCCGAAATGGCAGGTAATAGTCCTCTTACTATCTACAAACACTACTATAAGAATACTCGAAGAGAGGAAATCAAGCGCGAAATGGAATCTATTTTCTGATTTTGTGTTATCTTTGCACTTGAATTCTAAAACAATAGACACTATGAAGGAATTGG
>JAFPAD010000114.1 GCA_017424405.1 Alistipes sp. | reverse complement strand
TAGCCTTATTCTCCTGCTCCAACGCAACAGCCATAGCACGACGCTCCTCAGCCTTCGCCTGTGCAATATTCTTATCAGCATCAGCCTGATCCATCTGCAACTGAGCTCCGATATTCTTACCTACATCAATATCTGCAATATCAATAGACAAAATCTCAAATGCAGTACCTGCATCTAAGCCCTTCTCCAACACTACGCGAGATATTGAGTCGGGATTCTCCAACACAACCTTATGCGACACCGCCGAACCAATTGACGACACAATACCCTCACCTACACGAGCCAATACTGTCTCCTCACCAGCACCACCAACCAACTGCTTGATATTGGCACGCACCGTAACACGAGCTTTGGCAATGAGCTGAATACCATCTTTCGCCACAGCAGCAACAGGAGGGGTGTTGATAACCTTTGGATTTACCGACATCTGCACAGCCTCGAACACATCACGACCCGCCAAATCGATCGCCGTAGCCATCTTAAAGTCAAGGTTGATATTCGCCTTCTGCGCCGACACCAAAGCGTGGACCACGTTTGTCACATTTCCTCCCGCCAAATAGTGAGCCTCCAACTCATTCGCGTCGAGCTTCAAACCAGCCTTTGTTCCCTCAATCATTGATGACACAATCACTGATGGTGGCACCCTACGCCAACGCATCAAGAAGAGCTGCAACAGATTAATCTTCACACCCGACACCAATGCCGAGAACCACAATCCCACAGGAATGAAATAGAAAATAATCCAGATAGCGAGCAGTACAAGCACACCCACTACGGCAAAAATACCAATCTGTAATTCGTTCATAGCTATAAAGTTTTAAGTTTTATATCAAGCGTTAGATTATATCTTTTTAACCACAACTGCAAAGTTATCAAAGCCTACAACCTCAACCTCACTACGCTGGTCGATATATGTACCATCGGACTTTGCCTCGTACACTTCATTGCCAATTTTCACCTTACCCATAGGCGACAATCTCGACAAAGCGATACCCTTATCTCCAACGCTTACCTGCGTGTTAGGATTTGGGCTACTTTGGCTCTCAATCTTATCATTCAAAGCCAATCGTTGCCATGTCTTGGCACGCAACGAAAACACTGTAGCCACCAACGACAACGCCACAACTACGAACAGCGTCACAAAGCCACCAACCACACCCAAACGGTCAAAACCAAGATAGATAGCGGCACCATAGCTCACAACTGACAATATTGTTCCAAGCGTTACACCGGGCAAGAATATCAACTCCAAAACAAGGAAGAATACGCCCAACAAAACAAGAAATACAACAAGTCCCATAAACTTCTATTTTAATATTTCATTACTCATCGTCAGCCTCTGGCTCAGGCTTTATCTCTTGAACCTCAACAAGCAATGTATCATCACACTTTTTAATAGCATCAGCCACACGTTCAGCCACAGCGCGGCTATCGAATGCACTCACAAGGAACTTATCCTCGGCAAGTCGTGACAACTGACAACCCTCAGCCATTGTCATAATCACCTCGCGCACCATATCGTCTAATGCTCCACCCGAAATTGCTATGCGATACGAAGCTCTAACTACGCCTTCAGCAGAAAGATTGCTCTTCTCTCCATCGCACCACTCCACAATCTGAGGATTTCGGAAGCCCTTTTTCTTCATAATCTCCACCGCAGACTCTGCCTCGCTACGTGTGCGCAAGCCTCCTGCATAATAGCTAAATCTGCCATCATCTTCGGTCTGGACATACAGTGGAGCGGCATTTCTAAATATAGACGGTTGCTGTTTATACTTAAATACACCCAACAAAATACGATATATTGTACCATACTCATAAGTCACACAGTCGGGGATAGGATTTGCCGTGTTGTAAGGACTACGATTATGGAACTCGATAGGCTCATAATTAACAAACGAACGACGCTCAACCTCCATCGCAGGCATCTTATAATCAAGGCTTCTCACATTGCGAGCCGCCATCGACAAAGAGTCTATCGCAGAGGTGAGGTTCAACATCTTCGCAACATATATCTCATAATTGAGCACCACAGGCTTCTGCAAGCAGTAATCTGCCACATACTCTGACACACACTCATCAATGGTGTTGAGCTTCTGCTGGCGAGCCTCCTGCATCATATTCTCTGTGATATTGAGCAAATCCATGCGATTCTCCTTCTCTAAGAAGTAAGAATACACATAACATTTGTGGTCGTATATATCATTCCAAACCTTAGCCAACTGACGCTCAAGAATCATATTCTCAGCCATGATACCCGACATCTCGGCATACAACGCCTCCGACTCAGCCTCAGTCTGCGCAAAAACATACTTATCGTTCAGACGTTTTATTTGAGAATAATTGGTCACATAATTACGCACGTAATCAAATGCCGACTTCTCGGCTGCATGCAACTCAAGCAACATCTTATAATCCTCCTCAACAAGGCTTTGTGCAAAATAAGCATTGTTATATAACGAGTTAGAGCCTTGAGAAGATGCCGCGCTGCCAATATTTCCAACTGAAGCAAGCACAAACTCCTGCTCCATAGAGTTTATTTGGTCCATGAGCTTCACTCGTTGTGCACGCAAAGCATTGACCTTACTCTCAGCGTCCGACAACACCATCATCATAGAGTCGTTGCGCTCCTGTGACAAAGAATCACGCTCCTCGGCTAACTTCTTCATTTCGGCACGCACCTCCCGTGTAACAGTCATCACAGAATCGGTCTGGAGCTTCAACAACTCCTCACGATGCAACAACTGCATATACTCTTTATTTGTCTCCATGCCCACAACGCGAGCCGATATATCCTGCGCCAAACTATCAACACAGCACAATGTAACGAACAATAAACTCGCAATATAAAATTTTCTCCTTATCATTTCCACCATCTTATAAAAAACAGCTGAATTAATCCAAATATCTCTAAACGCCCAAACAACATCATGAGCGACAGGTTAATCTTTACAACAGCCGGCATAAGGGAGTAGTTATCCATCGTTCCCACCTCTCCAAAACCGGGTCCTACGTTACTTGCACAAGCCAACGATGCCGAGAAGCCTGTCATCAAATCGCAACCAAACAACGTATTGATGAAAGTGCCAAACAACACCAACAGCATAAACGCCACAATATAAACCATCACGGTGTTAAGCATTTCACCGTCCTGCGTATAACCATCGACCTTTATTCGCACAACAGCGTTAGGGTGCTGCTGCGACTGTATCTTATTACGCAACATCTTAACCGCCAACACCAAACGATCGACCTTCAAACCTCCCGATGTAGAACCTGCACACCCACATACTAACGAACAGAACATGAGTATCAGTATGGCAAATGGAGTCCATGTGTTACAATTTGCCGTGGCAAATCCCGATGTAGTCATCAATGATGCCGTTTGAAAAGCGGCATGGCGCAACGACGACGTAGCCGATGGATATATCTTGGCGGCCCACAACGAGATGGCAATAAACACCGTTGAGATAGCAAACATCGCCAAGTAACTACGCGTAATCTCCGAACGGAAGATATTGTTTGGCCTGCGTGTGATGGTGGCATATATCAAACCGAAGTGCATACCCGCTATCAGCATAGCAATTATGAGCACCAACTCAATAGAGGGGGAATTAAAGAATCCTACACTCAGATTTTTATTACTAAATCCACATGTACTGCACGCCGACATTGCATGACACAGAGCGTCAAACCAATTCATTCCGCAATACTTGAGCGCAAACAGGGTTATAATAGTAAGACCCACGTATATAGACAAGATGATGCGCACAACGGTCTGAGTGCGATAATTAAAATTATCTTTAGCCAACGACGAAAGCTCCACATTTGAGAGCATCATCTTGCTCTTTCCTATCGACGGGAGAATCACCAACGCAAACATCACGACTCCCACACCGCCTATCCAGCACGATGACACGCGCCAAAACTGCAAACCTCGAGGCATAGCCTCTATATCATTTAAGATTGAGGCTCCCGTGGTAGTAAAGCCCGAAACCGATTCAAACCATGCATTCAAAAGAGTAAACTCGCCGCCCCACATCAGATAGGGGAACATACCGACGATACTCGATACCACCCATGCTCCAACCACAATACAATAACCCTCCTTTTGAGAGATGCGGTCGGTTTTTGGAACAAATATCAGCGGGAAGCAACCAATCAGCAGAGTAATGAGCGACGACATCACCAACGGAGAGTATGCCGAATCGATATTATTGACATAAGATATTCCTGCCGCTGCCAGCATAAATGCCGCCAGCACCAACTGCACAAAGCCAATATATCTGAGTACTACACTAAAACGCATAATGGTTGCGATAATATCTATGATCTAACTTTTTACCTGGTTAACTTAAGCGCACCACACGCTTTATCCGATTTGTAAGCCCTCATTTTGCGCGCCGTACACCAATCCTCCGAACCATCGTGGTGAATACAATGATCACATGTATAACCACTATCACCGCTCAAAGAAC
>JAFPAD010000002.1 GCA_017424405.1 Alistipes sp. | reverse complement strand
TTAGGATTCCCGGCAGTAACTACTATCTCGATGGAGGTATTATTGATGGTAGTGGCGTTGCAAAGGGTGTTTCGATTGATAGTGGTCGTGAGACTGTGATACGCAATACATCAATCAAGGGTGTTTTGATGGGTATATATGTCAAGCATGGTGCTAATAGCGGCTCTTCGGATTCTGATATATCTGGAGTAAATATCGTTGGCGCATTTCATGATAAATGTGTGGGAGTATTGGTGGAGGGACATGATAACACCTTTACCAATATGCGTATAGCGGGCTGTCACATAGGTTTTATTATCCGCTCGGGAGCCAACTCATTGCGAAATATTCATCCTCTCTACTATGGTCAGGATAAAAACTATGAAACAAGCATAGGCTTCCTAGATGAGCGTTTCGATAATCAGTACGACTTCTGTTATAGCGACGAGTTTGCTACGGCCTTTCAGTCGGTAGGTGGTAGAAATCTTTATAGCAATTGTTTCGCCTATTGGTACTCGAAGCGTGGCGAGAAGCACACTGCTTTCCGCTCGACGGGTGCATTTAACTCCGATGTAATGAACCTTAATGTAGGCTTTGGAACTCATAATGCTACGAAGGAGAACCGTATTTTGGAGGTGGCGCAGCCTGGCGGAATGGGTATGTTCTTTAATTTGCATGTGGGTGATGAGAATCTTGTGACCTCCAATGTTCATCTTCCTTATATGCGATAGCTATGGTTCGTTATTTTATTACACTCTCCTACGATGGTGCTGCTTACTGCGGTTGGCAGCGACAGCCTGATGCTCCCACTGTGCAGCAGGCGGTTGAGAAGGCTCTCTCTACCCTACTGCGTGCGGATATTGAGGTTGTGGGTGCGGGACGTACCGACACGGGAGTTAATGCCTCGAAGTATGTTGCACACTTCGATGTTGAGCAACCTATTGCTGATTGTGCACAATTGGTATATAAACTTAATCTTGTTCTGCCGCAGGATATAGCTGTGCAGAATGTATGCCGAGTGAAGTCTGAAGCGCATGTTCGTTTCGATGCTGTGGAGCGTGAATATACCTACTACATTTCACAGCGCAAGAATCCTTTTCGTCGTTATTCGGCATGGCAGTATTATGTGTCGTTGGACGTCGAGAAGATGAATCAGGCAGCAAAGAGTTTGCTGGAATGGAGTGATTTTACTACATTTGCCAAGCTCAATTCGAATAATAAGACCAATATTTGTCGTGTTGTGAAGGCTGAGTGGCGCAAGGCGGATGATGACCCCTATTTGTTGATTTTTACGATTCGTGCCGATAGATTTTTGCGTAATATGATTCGTGCCATTGTGGGTACGCTGGTCGATGTAGGAAGAGGTCGTTATTCTGTGGCTGATTTTGAACGTATATTACACAGCTGCGACCTATCTCTCTCAAGTGCTGGAGCACCAGCGCAGGGTTTGTTCCTGAGTGATGTGGAGTACAGCGAGGAGGTATATAATGTTGAATAACTTTTGTATAACTTAAATAGATGAAATTATGTTAGTAACGTTAATTTGTTATGCTATTCAGATTATCTTGGCGGTAACTGTTTTGAAGCGCACAGACCTCGATTTGGTTGGTAAGTTGATTGCAATTTTGATTATTGTTGTACCACCTTACATGTTGGGCGCGGCGTTCTATTACTTCTACGCAAGCGACAAGCTCCCTCAGTGGTTGAAGAAGTAGATGAAAAGAAAACGGCTATCGAATTTCGATAGCCGTTTTCTTTGGATAATTTCACTATTACAAATGTATCGCTGCGCCCATTGCAGCCTCGGCAGCCTCCATTAAGCCCTCGTGCATTGTGGGGTGAGAGTGTATTGTGCGAGCGATGGTGTGAGCAGTTGCGCCCAAGCGCTTTGCCAATGTGGGCTCTCCAAGCATTTCGGTTACTGTTGCGCCAACCAAGTGCGCTCCGATGAGCTTCTCCTCCTTATCGAAGATGAGTTTCACAAAGCCGTCGCGGTCGCCTGCTGCCGTAGCCTTGCCCGATGCAGTGAATGGGAAGCGTCCTACGGTGTACTCAATGCCGGTCTTTTGAGCTTGTTGCTCGGTCATGCCCACTGAAGCCACCTCAGGAGAAGTGAAGATGCATGATGGAATGGTTGAGTAATCCACCGCCTCAGGCTCCATGCCACAGATGTGCTCCACACAGTGGATAGCCTCGGCCGAAGCAACGTGTGCCAAAGCTGGTGTTGCGATAATGTCGCCAATGGCATAAACGCCTTTGGTCGATGTCTGGTAATGGTCGTCAACAACAATCTTGTCGCGCTCAATAGCGATGCCACACTCCTCCAAGCCGATGTTTTCGATGTTCGACTTGATACCGACAGCCGACAGCACAACCTCAGCCGAAAGGGTTTCTGCGCCCTTCTTGCCTTCAATCTCAACCTGGCACATGCCGTCATCGCCTACGGTTACGTTTTTGACCGTTGTTGAAGTCATGACCGCTGCGCGTAACTTTCTGAAGCTGCGCTCCATAGCCTTTGCTACCTCTTCATCTTCAAGAGGCATAATCTGAGGCATATACTCTATCAAAGTGACCTTCACACCAAGTGTTGCGTATAAGCAAGCAAACTCGCTACCTATAGCACCCGTGCCCACAACAATCATCGACTGAGGAAGTGCAGGAAGTGTGAGAGCCTGCTTCGATGAGATTACATGTTCGCCGTCGATAGGTATGAATGGCATCTCGCGTGGGCGTGCACCCGTTGCGAGAATGATGTTCTCGGCTTCATACACTGTGCCATCAATATCTACTCTACCCTCGCCCGCCAAGCGACCGAAGCCTGTAATGATGTCAATATTGTTCTTCTTCATCAGGAATGCTACGCCCTTGCTCATGGTGTCTGCTACGGTGCGTGAGCGTGCTACAATCTTCTCGAAATCGGGTTTTACCTCGCCCTCGACTGCTACGCCATAGTGTGCGGCGTTCTTGCAGTAAGAGAATACCTGCGCACTCTTCAGAAGCGCTTTTGTTGGTATGCAACCCCAATTAAGACATACGCCTCCGAGTTCAGACTTCTCAACTATAGCAACCTTTTTGCCAAGTTGCGAGGCGCGGATGGCAGCCACATAGCCGCCAGGTCCGCTACCTATTACTATAATATCATATTTCATAGTCTGCTGCGATTGGTTTTATTTCTGTTCCAAAATCTTGCCATGGTCGGCGGCTACGGCTCTCTTCCACTTCTCGTTGTAGCCAGGGAATTGAATCTTGCCGGGGATTTGTGCGCCGTTGCCGTTGTCCACAAAGTGGTTGGGTGTTGCATTGCCGCCCATAACGTAATCCAATACATCTTTATGCTCACTCTTCACGTTGCCGTCTACATATTTCAAGAGCAAATATTTATCCAAGCGAGCCCAATTGTGATACATGTCAATGGCAGTTGCTGAGCTATATTTTGTGAGCTCTTTTTGCTGCTTCTTAGCAGGCATTGCAGCTACCTTGGCGTCAATCTCCTCAACCTCTTTAATCTTGGCATTCTCCCACTGGTCGATGACTTTGCGAATGTCGCCCGATATCATGTCGTAACGCATGTAGGCAAAGTTTGTTACACGATTGAAGAGCCAGAACGCAGATTCTGTGCCATAGTCGAGCATTGAACCATTACCCTCTTGGAAATAAGTAGGGACTTCTGTTGTGTTGCAATACACTGGTGTGAGGCATGATGTGGCTGCATCATCAACGCCAAACCACAAAATACCAGTCTTTCCTTGACGAGCCTGACCTACAATCCAAAAACCTGTCTGCTGAGTAGCGATGGCACGCTCGTTTACGTAGGTCTTGCCATCAACCTCCCATGACATTGGACGCCAACGATAAGCCAAGCCATGACCGCCCGCACCGATGTCGGTTGTCATGTCCATAGGAGTACCCTCGTAGTGGTCACGCATAGCGTCGAACACCTGCTTTGGCGAGAGCTTGTGTGTAGGTTTCACCCACAAAGGCAGACGGTTTGCTGGGTTGTGACCCATCGCATAGTCTAAATACTGGTCCATACCCTCGGCGAACATGCGGAAGAAACTCCAGATGCGAGCGTCGCAACCACGCATGGCGCTGAAATCCAGCGGAGCGTAAGCGTCGGCGAATGAGAACTCTTCGTCTTTGCCGTCAAAGTAACCCTTCTCGCGAGCCAATGAAATTACGTCATCGGCGTAGAGGCAATTTTCTGGGTCGTTGAGTGGGAATGTGGTGATGCGAGCCTGATTGGCGTGACCGCAGATATATCCGTCAGGTACACGGCGTGCTACCCAGACGATACCCTTCTTGCCAGGACCCTTGCCTATGAGCTCCATAATCCACGCCTCGTTTTCGTCGCCGATAGAGAAACTCTCACCGTCAGATGCATAACCGTAGGTGTTGGCTAAATTTGCGATTGTTTCGATGGCCTCACGAGCGGTTTTAGCGCGCTGCAATGTGATGTAAATCAATGAGCCATAGTCGATGATGCCCTCGGGGTTGTAGAGCTCCGAGCGACCACCGAATGTTGTCTCGGTGATAATCAAGCCATGCTCGTTCATGTTGCTCACGGTTGAATAGGTATGTGCAACCTGGGGAATGTCGCCAAGATATTTGCCGGTGTCCCACTCGTTTACGGCAAGCATGGTGCCAGGCTTGTACTTTGTGGCATTGTGCTTGTAGATGCAGCCATAGAGTTGGTGAGAGTCAGCTGAGTAGCTCACCATAACCGAGCCATCGGTCGAAGCTCCCTTTGTGATGATAAAGTTTGTGCAGGCGAGGGCTGGCATGATAGCCGTTGCAACCATTAACGCCGCCGATAAAATGATTTTCTTCATATTATTTTTGTTTTAGTTAATTGTCGTATGAAAATATCTTTGCCAAAGATAGGGAAAAAGGACGTAAACGCCTAAAATTTCGCTATATTTGTCAAAATATTTAGCTATGAAAAATCTGAAACATATCTTTTTTATATTGTTGTCGATTGTCGTATTTCCTCTCGCAGCGCAAAATTATGGCAATGGCTTGCCTGCTACCGATGCGTTAGGACGTAAGCTCCCAATGGCTAAAGATGTTGGGCAGGCACGTCAAAAGTATGTGGGTCTGTTCTATTGGACGTGGCATACCAATTTTGCACACATGGATGTGTGTATTCCATCGGAATATATTGCTAAAGCACCTGAGGCGGCATACGACTACAACCACCCCATTTGGCGTAAGGATATAACTTCGAATTTTTGGGGTGAGCCCCTGTTTGGTTTCTATCGTGACACCGATAAGTGGGTGTTGCGCAAGCATGCTGAGATGCTGGCAGCAGCGGGTGTTGATGTGTTGTTCTTCGACTGCACAAATGGCTCGTTTACGTGGCGAGAGTCGTATCGTGCGCTGTGCGAGGTCTTTATGCAAGCACGAAAAGATGGTGTGCAGACTCCGCAGATAGCATTTATGTTGGCATTTGGTCCAACGCCAGGTAGTAGAGATGCTATTATTGATATATACAACGATTTGTATAAGCCTGCCGAGTATGAGGAGTTGTTCTTTAAGTGGGACGGCAAACCTCTGATCATGGCATACCCCGAGATGCTTGCCGATGTCGAGGGCGATGCTGAGAAGACAGCACTGCATCGTGAGGTGCGTAACTACTTTACGTTTCGTCCCGGTCAGCCTGTCTATAATGTAGGTCCTACCCGTTCTGACCATTGGGGTTGGTTGGAGATATATCCACAACATGGTTTCGCACCGAAGAAAGATGGCGGCTTTGAGCAGGCTACGGTGGGTGTGTCGCAGAATTGGACTGCTCGTAATGGCTTGAGTGCGATGAATATGCCCGGAGCCTTTGGTCGTAGCTATACGGCAAAAGATGGTCATGCGCAGAGTGTGGCATCTGTGGATTGGGGGCTTAATTTTCAGGAGCAGTGGGAACGTGCTTTAGAGATAGACCCCGACCTGATTTTCATAACAGGTTGGAATGAATGGATTATGGGTCGCTTCGATGTTTGGCAGAATCAACCTAATGCCTTTCCTGACCAATTCGACCAAGAGCATAGTCGTGATATAGAACCGATGCGAGGCGGTCATGGCGATAATTACTACTATCAGATGGCGGCTAATATTCGTCGATTTAAGGGTCTTGATAATGAGGTGGAGAAGGCTCGGTCGAAGAGCAAGATAGCTATCGGTGAGGGGTTTGATGATTGGCGAGACGTGTCGGTATATGAAGCTATTAAAGGAAATACGATGCATCGCGATAGCAAGGGTTGGGGTAATCTTCATTATGTGAACACCAGCGGTCGTAATGATATCGTGCAGGCAAAGGTGGCACATGATGCTAAAAACATCTATTTCTATGTGGCATGTGCCGAGCCTATTACCTCTGCAACGGAGAAGGCGTGGATGCGTTTATTTATAGACTCTGATTGTGATAAGCAGAGTGGCTGGGAGGGATATGATTATGTGCTTAATCGCACTACGCCCTCGCAACAAGCCGTTGTAGAACACTCTGATGTGGAGTGGAAGTGGCATATTGTTGGCGGTGCGGAATTTTATGTCGAGGGTTGTGAAATGGAGATTGCTATACCTCGCAAGGTTTTGCAACTTGACCGCAATGGTGGCTTCGAGTTGGAGTTTAAGTGGGTGGATAACTCGCAACAAGATGGTGATATTTACGATTTCTATCTTAATGGCGATGCGGCTCCACTTGGTAGATTTAATTATTTGTATCGAGCGAAATAAGTGCTATATTTACGCAAAATTTAATTTTTTATGTCTATTAAAAGCGAAATAGAACGCCTGCGAGGGGCGTTGCCTGAGGGTGTTAAACTGTTGGCTGTGTCGAAGTTTCACCCTGTTGAAGCGTTGCAGCAGGCATACGATGCGGGTCAGCGAGCCTTTGGAGAGAGCCGTCCACAGGAGTTGAAGGCGAAATACGAGGTGTTGCCCAAGGATATTGAGTGGCACATGATAGGTCATTTGCAGACTAATAAGATAAAATATATTGCACCATTCGTGCATTTGGTTGAATCGCTTGATAGCGTGCGCTTGGCTGAGGCTATTGAGAAGGAAGCTGCGAAGTGTGGTCGTACGATAGATTGTTTGCTTGAGATTCATGTTGCGCAGGAGGAGAGTAAGTCGGGCTGGAATTACGAGGAGTTAATTGCGTTTGTGCGTGGCGGAGGTTTTGACGCTTTGCCTCATATTCGTCTGCGAGGAGTGATGGGTATGGCAACATTTACCGATGATGAAGACGTTGTGCGTGGTGATTTTCAGCGTTTGGCGAGGTGTTTTGCTGAGTTAAAAGAGTATTTTGGCGAGGCGTTTAATACACTCTCAATGGGTATGAGCGATGACTACCCTATTGCTATTGAATATGGTTCTACTGAGGTTCGTATTGGTTCAACAATTTTTGGACAGAGAGCATATTAATAATTGTAATGATATAATAAAAGCCATTTAACATTGGTTAAATGGCTTTTATTTTTGGGGATTTTTATTCCTCATCAGCTTTTATGAGGTCGAAAAATGCACTTATCTCTTGTTGATCGATAGCCTGTCGAACATTGAAACGCTTGGTTTGGTCGATATATCCTGGACGACGTACTTTAATTTCAATCTGTACGTCACGAGAATTAGCATAGGTCAAACCTAAAATGTTAAATGAGCGAGTCTCCTCAAAAGGAGTGTTGCCAAGCCAATTCTCGTTGGTGTTCTTAACTTGGTCAGGAATGCTTGATATAACACGCCAAAATACTCTTGCACCTTGAGGTGATGACTCGAAATTCCAACGAATTATAGTGCGCTCTAACGATGTCTCTCCCGGGTTATCACGTGTTACCACTTCACTCTCGGCACCTTTGGGAATTGAGGGGTCTTTATTTATGATGGTTGAGCGGTAATTCTGCATAGGTGGTCTTGATGATTTTACGGGTGAACATGATATTATCGAAATAGATGCTAATACGACAACCGTAATAAGGGGATAAAAACGTTTCATAATTTATAGTATTTGGTTATTAATTTATTCTTCATCTGCTTTTATCAAGTCAAAGAATGCACTTATCTCCTGCTGGTCGATAGCTTGGCGTACGTTGAATCGCTTGGTTTGGTCGATATAACCCGGACGGCGGACTTTAATTTCAATCTGTACGTCGTTTGCATTTTCGTAGGTCAAGCCAAGAATGTTAAATGAGCGAGTCTCCTCAAAAGGAGTGTTACCTAACCAATTCTCGTTGGTGTTCTTAACCTGCTCGGGAACACTTGATATAACACGCCAAAATATTCTTGCTCCTTGAGGTGCTGATTCAAAATACCAGCGAATGATGGTTTTTTTCATTGAAGTACCACCCGGATTATCGCGAGAAACCTGCTCTTTTTGCTTGGCTTGTTGTATGTTAAGTCTTTCGACGTAGTTTGATGGGTGCATGTTCATGATGTAATGATTTTGCGAAGGTTTCATC
>JAFPAD010000113.1 GCA_017424405.1 Alistipes sp. | reverse complement strand
TTGATGTTGATGACAACACTACATCTGTTATACCTAAAAGACGAGCAACATTTTCAATTAATGGAGAAGGTATATATCCATTAGGGCGAACAGTTTTAGAGGTTATTAAAAGATATGTTTCGATGCATCCAGAAATTACATTTGCGGAACTTCGTGAGGTGTTTCCTAATAGTATTAGAAATACAAATATTGATTACAGAGGTTGCTTTACCACAATTGAGGATGCATTAAGCGGTAAAGATAAGCGTCATTTCGTAGATGATGAAGATGTAATTCACTTAAAAGATTGTAATATTGCTGTCTCAACAGAATGGGGTGCTGGTCCTATGTATTCAACATTCTGTGAATGTGCCAAAGAACAGGGATATTTGATAGAAAAAACGATGTAATTCCCATGCTCGCCTACGCCTACATATCCCACGGCAAATTCGAGTTAATCGACAAGCCGAAGCCAGAGTTGCAAGACCCGCGTGATGCCATTGTGCGCATTACGCTTAGCAGTATTTGCACCAGCGACCTGCATATTAAGCACGGTAGTGTACCTCGTGCCATTCCTGGTATTACGGTCGGGCATGAGATGGTTGGCGTCGTTGAGGCTGTTGGCGCCGAGGTCCATAATGTCAAAGTTGGCGACCGCGTGACCGTCAATGTGGAGACCTTCTGCGGCGAGTGTTTCTTCTGCCAAAATGGCTTTGTGAACAACTGCACCGACCCCAATGGCGGCTGGGCGCTCGGCTGTCGCATTGATGGCGGGCAGGCGGAGTATGTGCGTGTGCCGTATGCCGATCATGGTCTCAACCGCATCCCTGACAGCGTGAGCGACGAGCAGGCGTTGTTTGTAGGCGATGTGCTGGCAACGGGATTTTGGGCTGCACGAATTTCGGAGATTAAGCCCGACGACACGGTGCTGATTATCGGCGCAGGACCGACGGGAATCTGCACGCTGCTCTGCGTGATGTTGAAGCAGCCGAAGCATATCATCGTGTGCGAAAAATCGCCTGAAAGAGCCCGTTTCATGCGCGAACACTATCCGAGCGTGGAAGTTGTTGCGCCGGAGGATTGTATCGCCACGGTGCGCCAAAAATGCGAGCGTGGAGGGGCTGATGTGGTGCTGGAGGTTGCGGGTTCGGAGGATACTTTCCGCCTGGCGTGGGAATGTGCTCGTCCGAATGCGATTGTGACGGTTGTGGCGCTGTACGATACGCCGCAGACGCTGCCACTGCCCGAGATGTACGGCAAGAATCTGACCTTCAAAACGGGCGGTGTTGATGGCTATGACTGTGAAGAGATTTTACGCTTAATTGAGGAGGGCAAGATTGACACCACGCCACTGATTACGCACCGCTACAAGCTAGCCGACATCGCCGATGCGTACCACCTGTTCGAGAATAAACTCGACGGCGTGATTAAGGTGGCAGTGGAGGCGTAAATGGCAATTTATAATATTGCTATCGGTTTATTCCAAATCTTTAATAAAAATTGACATCCACAATATGAATGAGACGCTACAAAATATACTACAATCTCGCGAGGATATATCTGATTATGTTTTTCATTTTTGCAAAAAACATAATGCAAAAGAAACTCTTGAGAAAATATTGTCTGAAAATAAAATACGAGACATATCAGACAAAGGTTATATCTGCTTTTCAGAGAGTCCCATAACAATGTTATCACCAATGTTTGAAATATTCACAAAATATCATGATCCTCTTTATGCTCCCTTTGGCATAGGTATCAAAAAGGATATTCTTTTCAGTATTGGCGGAAGGCATGTTATTTATGGCGATGATAATGATTTTGCATTATTAGATAAAAGCATTCAGTGGCGATTTGTTAAATACACACCACAATCATATGATTTCTCTTGGCTACGAGAATGGCGTATAAATGTAAAAGAAATAGATTTATCTAAAATTAACAATAACTCGATTGTGGTCATCGTAGATACTAACCGGGATATAATAGATATAGAAGATTATTTGCTTGACTTTGTTGACATGGAAATTGATGCAGAGCCAGATGATGGTGGATGCACAACATCATACACGGGTGTTTTCGAGCGCAAACTGAAAGTAATATCTATGGAAGATATCAAAAAGACAAATAACTGTAGCAAAGAAGATATCTCTCAAATGATAGAAGAGCAACAAGATTATGAGAGATATTATTTAGGGTCTAAATGGGAGTGATTCATTCAGACAAACATATACCTACTTTATAGGGCAATCCATCGAAATCCAATAACATAGTAGGAGCAATTATGATCAACCACCTTTTACAGCCATTGGTTTGCGAGCGTTTTCTGACGGATGCGCGGTATCGGGAGGGACATTTGCGAGTGGTGAATGCGCTGCCCAGAAGTCGTGTATTGGGGCTTCATTCGCCCGAGATAAAGGCCGTTGCAAAGCAGCTCTCACGCGAGGGTGGCGAGGTTGTTATGCCCGATGGGATGCGTAAAATTTGCGTCAATGGAGCCGAGGTAATTCGTGCGTTTGAGGCTGTGCCGAACGAGAGTTTATGTTACGAGGAGACCGTCATCTGGGGTTATCTTATCAACCTCGAAAAGTGTTCGCTCGATGAGCGTTTGGCGATGCTCATGCGCTATGTGCCGGTACTCGATAATTGGGCGGTGTGCGACTCCTATTGTGCTTACGCAAAGTGGATGGCGCGTGCCGATAAGGAGGCTCTGTGGGCGTTCTTGGAGCATTGGTTTGACTCTGAAAGCGAGTTTGATGTGCGCTTTGCGGTGGTTGTGG
>JAFPAD010000112.1 GCA_017424405.1 Alistipes sp. | reverse complement strand
TGGTTGATTATGGGAAGATACATTGGGTTATAGCACATTGTAGGGGAACATCCATGACACGTGAAATGGGTTTTGATGAGAAACGTGTGGCATGGTACAGAAGTAATGAAGGTTATGTATGGCGGTGGTTGTTGTTGAACAACGCATTGATGTCTGCAGATAGGACGATGATAAAGAGATTTTTTCAACCGCGTCCCAATACCTTGTATTTAGGTTCTAATAGTCCGGACCAGATAGGTTTGTGGTTGGGCATGCAGATTTTAAGTCGTTATATGGAGAATCATACCAATAAGACCATGAAGGATTTGTTATTGACGACTGATTATAGAAAAATTTTGGAGGAATCCGGTTACTCACCTCGATAATGAATATGGAAGCTGCTTTATATTTGATACCCGTAACATTGGGAGATACCCCTTTGTCTAAAGTGTTGCCACAGGATAACTCTGACGTTATTCGTGGTATTAAATACTTTATCGTAGAAGATATACGTTCAGCCCGTCGGTTTTTGAAAAAGGTGGATAAGACAATCAATATTGATGAATTGACCTTTTATCCGATGGGAAAACATGCTTCTGCCAATGACTTTGCGTCGTATCTTCAACCGCTTGAAAAGGGAGAACCGATGGGAGTGATTTCAGAGGCAGGATGTCCTGCCGTTGCAGACCCGGGCGCAGATGTAGTTGCTATTGCGCAACGCAAGGGATTGAGAGTGATTCCATTGGTGGGACCATCATCCATGATTCTTGCTGTGATGGCATCCGGCTTTAATGGTCAAAGTTTTGCTTTCACCGGCTATCTGCCGATTGATGCATCCGACCGTGCTAAGAAGATAAAAATGCTTGAGCAGAGGGTGTATGCCGAACATCAGACGCAACTCTTTATAGAAACACCGTATCGCAATGCCAAGTTGTTTGATGAACTGTTGCATATCTGTCGTCCACAGACCAAGCTATGCATTGCAGCAGGAATTACTTGTGAAGAGGAATATATCAGGACCTATGCGATTCAAGATTGGAAAAAGAAGAAGTTTCCTGATTTATCCAAGATTCCGGCTATATTTCTTATATATAAATAAGGGTAGAAAAGATGAACGGTGTGACACTCGGTATAGGGATGTCACACCGTTCATTTATTGGGGATATTCAAAATTATTTCAGGCTTTCTTTGAAGAAATTTGTAATACTTGTAAACCGGTGGATACGTGTGTTGCCTCCAAAGATATTGTGATTTCTGTTGTTGTAAGGCAACATCATGAATGGTTTGTTGGCCTGTACCAATGATTCTGCATATTCCATGGCATTGCGGAAATGTACGTTATCATCGGCTGTACCGTGGATGATGAGCAGACGGGTCTTGTTAGATAGACGATCCGCGAAGTTGATAGGCGAATTGTTGTCATATCCCTCGGGATTATCCTGTGGTAGACCGTTGTAGATCTCGGTATAGATCGAGTCATAGTAACGCCATGAGGTCACGGGGGCCACAGCGATAGCCATCTTAAATAGACCGTCACCCTTGAGCGAGCAACCCAAAGCCATGAAACCGCCATACGACCAACCATAGATACCGATACGCGAAGCGTCCACAAAGCTCTGATGTGATAGATGACGAGCAAACGAGATCTGGTCCTCAACCTCGCAGTGACCGAGGTTAGCGTATGTCACCTTCTTGTACTCCTCGCCACGGTAGCCTGTACCACGAGCATCGCAGCACGCTACGATATAGCCATTATGCGCTAAAGTCTCCTCCCAGTCTGTTGTCCAACGGTTCTCGATCTGCTGTGAGCCAGGACCCGAGTACTGCGTGATAAGCACGGGATAGCGGTGTGCAGGGTTGAAGTTCTTAGGATAGATGAGGAAGTACTGCAACTCATCACCACGCTCGGTAGTGAAGGTATAGTAGTTACGCTGATAATCGGGTGTAGCAACCTCCTCATTCTTAGCAGCATTCTCGTCGAGCATCAACGAGCGTACCATCTTACCCTTGGTGTTGTACACCGCAGCTGTAGGATAGCAATCCGTAGCTGAGTGCTCGGCAGCGAAGTAGTTCATATTTGCCGATGGAGCCACACGCCAGTAGCCAGGCTTCGAGAGCAAGCACTGCTTCTTCTTGCCGTTTATGCCAATAGAGTAGAGGTGGCGCTGCTCAGGCGACTGCTCGGTAGACATATAATATATAGTCTTCTTGTTAGGCGAGATACCAACAATCTGGGTTACCTCCCACTCGCCCTCTGTGATAGCGCTCAGGCGGCCCTTCTCCACTGAGTGGAGGTAGAGGTGGAACCAACCTGCTGTGGTCTCCTCACGGACGATGAAGCGGTCCTCGTCGATGAATGTGATATTCGAGTCGTTAGGGCGCTCAACGTAGCGCTCGTCCTGCTCGTTGTAGATGCGCTTCTGTGTACCATCACGCTCCACCATAATCACCTCGAAGTGGTTCTGAAGGCGGTTGACACGATAGTAGAAGAGGTTGCCCGCAGGCGTGTAGTCGATGCGTGGGATATACTGGTTGGTCTCGTCGCCAGTGTAGATCTGACGTGTCTGCTGAGTCTCGATATTGTAGACGTGGAGCGTAACCACAGAGTTGCTATCGCCAGCCTTTGGATATTTAAAGCTATATGCCTCGTTGTAGAGGTTGCCGTCGAAGCGCATCATCTCAAACTCAGGCACGTTGCTCTCGTCAAACTTGAGGTAGGCAATCTCCTTGCCGTCGGGCGAGAATGCATAGGCCTTGGTGAAGCCATACTCCTCC
>JAFPAD010000111.1 GCA_017424405.1 Alistipes sp. | reverse complement strand
GCAACGAACCTCGTAGCCAATCTCCACAGGGCGCGACTTAACCTTAATCTTCAACTCCTTGAGCTTTGCCTCCAACATCTCGTTGAAGATGTGAGCCTTCGATACCTTACCGAGCTCTGGGTGACCGTGGTCGTCGTATGTGAAGTGGATACCTGAGTTGCGAATCTCCTCGTCAGAGAGTGAGTGGAATACACCCTCAGAGATCATTGCAACACCATAGTCAAGACCCATAATCTTACGCTTGATGATTGAAGAAACTACCAAGTTTACGATCTTCTCAACTGTGATCTCAGTCTTGTTGAACATCTCAGGGATAACGATCATTGGGTAGTGGCAAGCTGAACCGATACCGAATGCCAAGTGACCTGCTGAGCGACCCATAGCTGCAACTACGAACCAGTTAGCTGAAGTGCGAGCGTCGTTGTAAACGGCACGACCGATAACTGTACCACCCTCCTTAGCTGACTGGTAACCGAATGTTGGTGAGCCTGCTGGCAATGGAAGGTCGTTGTCGATAGTCTTAGGAACGTGAATGTTTGCGATAGGATAGTTCTTAGCCTCGAGGAACTTAGCGATGCGGTTAGCTGTTGATGCAGTGTCATCACCACCAACAGTTACGAGCAACTTAACGTTGTTCTCCTGGAAGAATGTGAGGTTGAAATTCTCCTCAAAATCCTTGTCAGTTGGCTTGAAACGGCTCATAGTAAGGTAAGAGCCACCCTGATTGAAGATGAAGTCAGCCTTCACGAAATCCAAATCCTCGTGACGAGGGTTTGAGTTAAAAAGACCTGAATAACCATAGTGCAAACCGATTACACGATAACCCTTTGCAAGGAATGTCTTGGCAACTGAACCAACTACGGTGTTCATACCTGGTGCTGGACCGCCACCTGTGAGAATAGCAATAGCCTCTTTCATAGTGTTTTATTTATTTAATGAGTTAATACTTCAAAAACTTCGCAAAGTTAATAAAAAAAGCGTTATGCCGCTAATTTATTTTACAAATTTTGATGTGTTTAGATACTCGGCTGATTTAGCCACGCCGTCCCACATTGTAGCAAAATTCTCCTCGCGGCTTGCCTCATGGTTGTAAGGCATCTCCTGCTCTACAACATAATCCTTCCAGCCGTTCTTGTAGAACTCTGTGAAGATAGCCTCGAAATCAATCTTGCCGCTGTCGCCGATTACCAAATCGTCTTTGATGTGGAGCATCTGGATACGCTCGGGATACTTCTTCAAGTACTCAACAGGGTCCTTGCCTCCGCGAGTTGTCCAATAAACGTCCATCTGGTAGAATACCAACTCAGGGTCGGTGTTCTCAATCATATACTCCCACATTACCTGACCTTCCATCTCGCGGTACTCGTGCGAATGGTTGTGGTAGCCGAGCTTGATGCCATATTCCTTGCCGATTTTACCTACCTCGTTGAAGTAGTCGCATACAGCCTTCAACTCCTGCAAGTTGCTGCCCAAGCTAAATCCCGGAATGACGCAATACTTTGCACCCATAGTCTTTAAGCCTGCAAATACATCGTGCCACTTTTGTGTAGCTTCTGGGTCGTTCATGCCAATCGATGTGTGAGTAGAGATAATTTGAAGACCCTTCTCATCGCACAAAGCCTTGAAATCCTCAGCCGACATGCCGAAACATGTGGGGCTACCCAAAGTCTCCACAACATTGTATCCTGCGTCGGCAACCTTCTGCAATGAAGCGGCTACATCGCCCATATCCTGATGCACAGAGTATAGTTGTAGACCAACCTTCTTTTCAGCCGAACAACCAATCAGCATTGTAGTAGCCAACAATGTGGTAACTAAAGAGAAAAATTTATTCATTAGATAAAAGTTTTAAGGGTTAATGTTTATATTTACACAAATATAATAAGAAAATATGCAAATGCAAACGGTTGAGCGGGTTATTGCATTAATAAAATGGGGAATGTGAAAGAAAAAGCACCCGTTAAGGGTGCTTAATCAGGTGAAAAAACAGTTTAAGAGCAAACGATTTCACTGCTTCATATCCGTTGCGTGCTGCAAATGCTACGTCGTAGATGGTGTCGAGCTTTTCGTTGATGTACACGATTACAGGGCGTGTCCAAACGATATATATAATCCACGACACTACGAGAAAAACTCCCGCCATAATCAAGGCAGCCAATGAGGCTGAGCCTATTAGCTCGGTGAGCCATATCACGCAAGCGGTCATTAATAGTATGACGGCTGCCATGAGTGCGGCTGCAAAGCTCAATAAAGGCAGTAGCATCTGCTTGTTCAAAAGTTTATCGTTTGCCATAACCTAAAGAATTGGCTATTTGTCGTTACAGTGACAACGCATCTTTTCGGTCTCCTGATCTACGTAGTCACGTATTTTATTACGCAACTCGGCACCTGATTGTGGTGTTGTGAGCATGGCTGCAACTGAGCCTACTAATACGCCTCCGAAAAATGAAATAAGGCTACAAATACCAGTGTTTTTCATAATATTATTAGTATTAATTCAATACTCATATTTGCAAATTACGAGCCACAATATTATTTTTGTGTGTGAATTATAATAAAAATATAACGGCTGCTTTTACCGGACATCGCGACTACGATGGCTGTGCTGACGAGCAAGTTTTTGCTCATTTGCAGACTCTTTATGTAAGCGGGTATAGGTGCTTTATGACCGGCATGGCTTGGGGTTTTGACTTAGCCGCCGCTGAACAAGTAATTAGACTTAAGGAGATGTACTCCGATGTGGATTTGGTTCTTGTTGAGCCCTTTGATGGATTTCGTCGATTGTTTAGTGGGGTAGATGCTTCTCGATACGATGAGATTGTGGCAGCAGCAGCGCAACGAATATATGTTGGGGACAGTGCTACGAGGGAGAATTTCTTTCTTAGAAACAACTATCTTGTCGAGCATTCTTCTCGTTTGATTGCGTGGTGGAATGGCGTGAAGAGGGGAGGTACAGCCTATACCGTAAAACGAGCATTGCGCGAAGGTGTGGTTGTGGATAATCTCTATTGTGGTGAGCGAGATTTGTTTTCTGGGTTGTTGTAGTTTGCTGTTCTTTTATTGAAGTTAATTATGAAACGATTATTAATAGTATTATTGGTGGTTGTCGCTCTCTTCTCTTGTAAGGGACGTAGGGCGAATAGTGCGATAGAGCCTGCCGGGAATGTAGTGGCGGAAAACTCTGAAAAGTCAGCTGCGGTGAAAAAGCCTGCAACGTTTATTCCAGCCTTAGCCCCATCGTTGCTTTCGGCTGAGGAGAAGGCTGAGTATATGCGCGAGCATTATTGGGATAAGTTCGATTTTGCTGACACCATGTTCATTCAGCATGTGGATTCTGCGCAGATGCTCACAGCCTTTGCGGTTTATGTCGTAGGGTATGTGCCTGATACGTTGGCTTATAGATATATGCCCCGCTTAATGCAGAAGGCATCAACAACGAAGCGTATGTATGAATATTTTTTATGGATGGCTTCAACGGTGTTGTATGACCCTAATTCGCATTTGCGTAATGATGAGAAGTATATCCCTGTCTTGGAGAGTGCGGTACAGAGCGAGTGGCTTGATGAGTATGAGCGTATGCCGTATGAATATGACCTTGAAATTGCTCGCCAAAATAGAGTGGGACGATTGGCAAATGATTTTGTTTATACACTCGCCTCGGGCGAAACGGGTCGTATGCACTCAATAAAAGCTAATTATACACTTATATTTATAAGTAATCCTGGCTGTCCTATGTGTCGTGAAATAAAGGAGCAGATGCTCTCCTCGCCTATGCTTCAGGAGTTGATGGAACGTCGAGAGTTGCAGATGCTGGTGCTATATCCCGATGCCGACCTTGCGGCATGGCGTGAACATGCGTCGGATTACCCTGCCTCGTGGATTAATGCCTATGATGCCGAGCAACGTATAGACAAAGAGCGACTCTATGATTTGAAGGCTATACCGTCGTTATATTTGTTGGACAATGAAAAGCGTGTTATGGCTAAGGATTGCACCGATGTGGCTTATATTGAGCAGCTGCTGGCAGAGTAAGTATTAGTAAAACTTATTGCATTATAAAAAAGTGTTATTGAAAATCTATTGCCAAAGTGGATTTTCGCCATATCTTTGCAGTAGAGAAATAAAGAAAAATAAACTTAATAATAAACAAACTTAAAATTTTACAATTATGGCAAAGAAATTTCGTTGTACAGTATGCGGTTATATTCATGAGGGTGATTCAGCTCCTGAGAAATGTCCACTTTGCAAGGTTCCAGCTGAGAAGTTCGTAGAGGTAGAGGAGAAGTCAGGTGCGTTGGAGTTCGTGACAGAGCATAAGCTCGGTGACGGCAAGGGCGCAAGCGAGGAGCTTTGGGCTGGTTTGCAGGAGCACTTTATGGGTGAGTGTACCGAGGTTGGTATGTACTTGGCTATGAGCCGTCAGGCTGACCGTGAGGGTTACCCAGAGGTTGCTGACGCTTTCAAGCGCTATGCTTGGGAGGAGGCTGAGCATGCAGCGAAGCTCGCAGAGCTTATCGGTGAGGTTGTTTGGGATACAAAGACTAATCTTCATAAGCGTATGAATGCTGAGGAGGGTGCTTGCGAGGATAAGTTCCGCTTGGCAGTGATGGCAAAGAAGGAGAACCACGATGCTATCCACGACTCAATCCACGAGATGGCAAAGGACGAGGCTCGTCATGGTGCTGGTTTCCAGGGTCTTTACAATCGCTACTTCAAGAAATAAGTTAAATAGAAAAAGCAAAAGCCGATGGTTTAAACCATCGGCTTTTTTATTGTTTGTTAGTTTAATAAGGATTTATCGTACGATAGTCTCCTCGCGGTCTGGACCTACTGAGATAATCTTGATAGGGCAACCAGTCTCCTTCTCGATGAACTCAACATACTCCTTGAACTCAACAGGGAAATCCTCGTAGTTGCGCACCTTGCAGATGTCGCACTTCCAACCCTTGAACTCTGTATATACGGGCTCCAAGTCGTCTGTTAATTCGTATGGGAAGTGGTTTACAACCTCGCCATTAATCTTATATCCGGTGGCAACCTTGATAGTGTCAAAGTCGTTCATTACGTCAGACTTCATCATGATGAGCTGAGTAACGCCATCAACCATTACAGCATATTTCAACGCTACCAAATCCAACCAACCGCAACGACGTGGGCGACCAGTAACGGCACCAAACTCGTGACCAATGCGACCAAGTTCCTTACCTGTCTCGTCGAAGAGCTCAGTTGGGAATGGACCACTACCTACACGTGTGCAATAAGCCTTGAAAATACCATATACATCGCCAATCTTTGTAGGAGCAACGCCCAAGCCTGTGCAGACACCAGCACAAACTGTATTAGACGATGTAACGAATGGGTATGTACCGAAATCAACATCGAGGAGTGAGCCTTGTGCACCCTCAGCGAGACTAGCAACGTCGTCGTTGATGAAGTCGTTTACAACCTGCTCTGAGTCGATAAACTTAAACTCGCGCAAGTACTCGATACCCTCCATCCAAGTCTTCTCGTACTCAGTAACGTCATATTCGAAATCCTTGTATTGGCTGAGCATCTCGACATGCTTTGATTTGAGTTTGTTGTAACGCTCTACGAAATCGGCAGAGATAACATCGCCGAAGCGCAAACCGTTACGACCTGTTTTATCCATATATGTAGGACCGATACCCTTCAGAGTAGAGCCAATCTTTGATTTACCCTTTGCTGCCTCGCTTGCTGCGTCCAACATGCGGTGTGTTGGCAGAATGATGTGGGCCTTCTTTGAAATCAAGAGCTTCTCCTTGACAGGAATGCCCTGCTCGGCAATGCTCTTCAACTCTTCGGTCAAAGATACGGGGTCTACAACAACTCCGTTACCGATTACATTGATAGAGCCATCGCGGAAGATTCCTGATGGTACGGTACGCAACACGAAACTCTTGTCGCCAAAATGCAAAGAGTGACCAGCATTAGGTCCACCCTGAAAACGAGCCACAACGGTGTAGTTAGGTGTAAGTACATCTACAACCTTACCTTTACCCTCGTCGCCCCATTGTAATCCGAGAACTACGTCAATCTTTTTCATTATTATTTGAATTAGCAATTATGCATAACTATTGCGAAAAGCGATGGTGTGATATTGTCATGACCACACTTTCCAACATTCAAAGGTACATATTTTTTTTCAACTTCAAATTATTTACCTAAGGAAATTATTAACACTTTGTTAAAAGAGTGCGATGTAATGGTCTTTAGGGTGGTAATGTATGTCTAAAAAGGAAAAAACCATTCTACATGGAGTTAAACTCATAAATTTTTTCTACCTTTGTATAATTGTATTGTTGTGTAAAAATTTTTGATATGGGAAATATTTTAGAAGCATATAATACTTTTTTGGTGGTGATGGCTGTGATTGCCTTGTTTGTGTTCTTGGGGTTGCAGTTTTTTGAGGCTGGATATGGCTATCTGTTCGATCGTCGTTATGGCAGACCAATTCCTAATAAAATCGGCTGGATTTTGATGGAGTCTCCGGTGTTTATCATGATGAGTATATTGTGGTGGCTATCCCCTCGACAGTGGGATATGGTGCCGCTTGTGTTGTTTGCACTGTTTCAGATACACTATTTCCAGCGTTCGTTTATATTTCCACTGCTGATGCGTGGTAACTCGAAAATGCCGTTGGGTATTGTCTTGATGGGTATGGTATTTAATACGCTTAATGCTTTGATGCAGGGTGGCTGGATATTCTACATCGCTCCAGACGGCTATTACGCTGATTGGTTGTCGAAGCCATATTTTTGGATTGGAGTATTAGTTTTTGCTGCGGGTATGGGTGTTAATATGCACTCGGATTATATTATTCGCCATCTGCGCAAGCCGGGCGATAAGCGTCATTATATACCGCAGGGCGGAATGTTTAAATTCGTATCGTCGGCAAACTATTTTGGCGAGTTGTTGGAGTGGACAGGTTTTGCTATTGCCTCTTGGTCGTGGGCTGGAGTGGTGTTTGTGTGGTGGACATTTGCTAATTTGGCTCCACGTTCTGCATCACTTTACAAACGCTATGAGAAGGAGTTTGGCGAAGAGTTCACCTCGTTGAAGCGTAAGCGCATAATACCGTTTATCTATTAGAAAATTTTACAAGATGAAAGATATAAAAGATTCAAAACTATTCACACCCTACAAGATGGGTCCCGTGACGCTGCGCAATCGTACGATACGTTCGGCGGCGTTTGAGTCTATGGGTAAAGATTTTGCACCAACACAGGCGTTGAAGGATTATCACGTGAGTGTAGCTAAGGGTGGAGTAGGTATGACTACGCTGGCGTATGCCTCTATTAATAGAAGTGGTATATCGTTTAATTCTCAGTTGTGGTTGCGTGATGAGATTGTGCCTGCATTGCGAGATATTACCGATGCGGTGCATAAGGAGGGTGCTGCTGTGGGTGTGCAGATAGGTCATTGTGGTAATATGACCCATTGGTCTACTGCGGGTTGCTTCCCTGTGTCGGCATCAAATGGTTTTAATCTTTATTCACCTACATTCCATCGTAAGCTCAAGCCTAATGAGCTTGTTGCTATGGCAAAGGATTTTGGTCAGGCGGTGGCTACGGCTCATGACGCGGGCTTTGATAGTGTGGAGGTGCATGCGGGTCATGGCTATTTGATTTCGCAGTTCTTGTCACCTTATACCAACCGACGCAGAGATGAGTTTGGTGGGTCGCTGGAGAATCGCATGCGTTTCATGAACATGTGCCTTGAGGAGGTTATGGAGCAGGCGGCGCGTTATAATATGGCTGTGCTTGTGAAGCATAATATGGAAGATGGTTTCAAGGGAGGTATTCAGTTGCCTGAGTCAATCGAGATTGCCAAGCAGATTGAGAAGTTTGGTGTGCATGGAATAGTTCTTTCTTCTGGTTTTGTGTCACGAGCTCCGATGGCTGTTATGCGAGGTCGCATACCAACAAAGACTATGGGTTATTACATGGGCTGGAATGAGTGGTTGCAGAAGATTGTGGTGTCACTTTTTGGTCAGTGGATGATTAAGCAATATGATTTTGAGGAGTGTTTCTTCCTCGAGAATGCTAAAAAGTTCCGTGCAGCATTGAAGGGTCCGTTGGTGTATGTTGGAGGTTTGGTATCGCGAGAGGGTATCGAGCGAGTGCTTGATGAGGGCTTTGAGATGGTGCAGATGGCTCGTGCGTTGATTAACGACCCTGCGTTTGTGAATAAAATGCTTGAGGGTGATATTTCAACACGTTCGGGTTGTGACCACAAGGATTATTGCATTGCTCGCATGTACTCTGTTGATATGAAGTGTTGCCATCATTGTGATAATCTTCCTCGTGTTATACGTAAAGAACTTAATCTGTAGCTATGCGTAGAGGAGAAGTGTTGGCAGGGAGCAAGACTGCGTTGGTTACGGGCGCATCTAAGGGGATAGGTCGTTGCTATGCTCTTCGTTTGGTGGAGCTTGGCTACAATGTGTTGATGGTTGCCTCGGGCGAGGAGGAACTTGTTGCAACAGCGCATGAGGTGGCTAATGTAAATCCTAAGGTGTGGGTTAAATATCTTGTCAAGGATTTGGCAACGCAAACAGCAGCGAAGGAGATGTTTGCCTATACCGAGAAGGAGGGTATTAAGGTCGATGTATTGATTAATAATGCAGGAATGTTCTCTTTCTGTGATATACTCTCTACACCCATCGAGCGTATTGAGCGAGTACTCTTTCTACATGATTTTACAGCTACCATAATGTGTCGTCTCTATGCTGAGGATATGATTGCGCGCGGTGGCGGACGCATACTTAATATGTCGTCTTATTCGATATGGATGCCTTATCCGGGTCTGTCGCTATATAGTGCAAGTAAGGCTTATCTGAAGAGCTTCTCTGTGGCGTTTTCTAAAGAGGTGGAGAATAAGGGTGTTAGTGTTACGGCAATATGCCCAGCGGGTATTGCTACCGATTTGTATGGATTGAGCAAAAAGTTGCAACGCTTTGGTCTTAGAACGGGTATCTTGATGTCGCCCGAAAGTTGTGCCCGTCGTTCTCTGAATGGCATGTTTCGAGGTGAGCGCTGTAAGGTGCCCGATTGGTGGTTTAGACTCTTTATCCCATTTTGCTTGTTGGTGAGTGGTCCTGTGATGCGTTGGCTTAGGAATTTTACGATGAAATTTCAGAAATAAGAAGATATTATCTCAAAAATATTTTTATAGATGCGCACCCGAAGGCGCACATTGCGGTAGCGATGATGAGTTGCAAGCGCTTCATGACAGTTGACAGTTGACAGTTGACAGTTGACAGTTGACAGT
>JAFPAD010000110.1 GCA_017424405.1 Alistipes sp. | reverse complement strand
TTGAGGGCTACAAGGAGGGCGCTGGTTGGATGCTTCCTATGGAGCGCACTTACGCAGATCAGGGCTATCAGAACGAGTTAGACGCCGAGATGATTTACAACACTATCGAGGATCAGATCGTACCAATGTACTACGACCGCGCTGAGGACGGTATTCCACATCGCTGGTGCGCTGCTGTTAAGAAGTGCGTTTCTGATATCGCATCTAACTTTACAACAAACCGCATGCTTATCGATTACGAGGAGCGTTTCTACAACAAGCTCGCAGCTCGTAAGGCTCAGGTAGTTGATAACAACTATCGTATGGCTCGTGAGATTGCAGCATGGAAGCGTAAGGTTTCTGCAGCGTGGGACGATGTTAAGATTCTTAACGTTCAGCGCGTAGAGCTTAACAATGAGGCAATCTTCGTTGATAAGAAGTATCGTTATGAGGTAACTCTTGATATGGCTAACTTGACAGCTGAGGATTTGGGTGTTGAGGTAGTTGTAGCAAAGCAGATTGAGTCAGGCGAGTCAGTAAATATAGTAGCTACAAAGGCTCTTGAGATTAAGTCTGTAAACGGCAACGAGATTACATTCTCAATCGATTACACTCCTGAGCGCACCGGTTCGTTCGATGTAGCTTTGCGTGTATATCCTAAGAACGATCGCTTGCCATATCGTATGGATTTCGCTCTTGTTAAGTGGGCTTAATTTAGTTCGATAGATTTCTAATATATGACTTTTGGATTGGGCAGAATACTCTGCCTAATCCAAATAAGTCAAAATAAATCTCTTTTGGCTCTTTTTGTTGTAAATTTTACAAAGAAAAGAGATTGATTCAAATATTTTTTATTAACTTTACTTGAGTTAAATAATTTTTCAAAAATATTAATATGTCGGCATTAACATTTGACAAGAGTGAATTGGGTAATTTGGAGTATTCGCTACAGCGTGAGATGCTCGCAACCGACCGTAAGGGTGGTTACATGAGCACAACAATCGTATGCTGTAATACTCGCAAGTACCACGGTTTGATGGTTGCTCCCATCGACCAGACTGACGAGGCTTATGTATTGCTCTCTTCATTGGACGAGACAATCATTCAGCACGACCAGTCGTTTAATTTGGCTTTGCATCGTTATAAGGGTGTTTATGAGCCTCGTGGTCACAAGTATATCACTGATTTCAAGTACACCCCAACCCCAACAATCACATATCGTGTGGGTGGTGTAATTCTTCGAAAGGAGTTGTTGTGGATTCACAAGCGCACACAGCTCATGATTCGTTACACTCTTGTTGATGCCCATTCGGATACCACATTGCGTTTGCGCCCATTCTTCGCTTTCCGTAACAAGCACTCGTTGTCGAAGGCTAATATGGAGGCTGATGGTCGAGCATATCCAGTAAAGTGTGGTGTGAAGAGCAAATTGTACGAAGGCTTCCCATGGCTCTATTTGCAGACCAATAAGAGCGATGCGGAGTTCGTTGCAGCTCCCGATTGGTATTATGGCTTTGAGTATCCTGAAGAGATTAAGCGTGGATACGACGGTTACGAGGATTTGATGACAACAGGTTACTTCGAGATGTCAATCAAGAAGGGCGAGAGTGTTATCTTCTCGGCTGCTACCGACGAGATTGCATCGGCTGATGCTATATCAGAGATGTATGAGGCTTCTTTGGCACGTCGTACACACAAGATAGACTTCCTTAGCTGCTTGCACCACTCGGCACGTCAGTTTATTGTACGTCGCCCAGGTGGTCGCACAGAGATGATCGCAGGTTATCCTTGGTATGGCACCGTTGGTCGTGACACATTGATGTCATTGCCAGGTATCGTATTGGAGCAGAAGTATAAGGAGGATTGCTTGGAGGTTCTTGATACTATGGTTAGCCAGATGAATAATGGCGATTTTGCAGGTTCAGCTTCAGCGTGGGTAGCTGCCGACGCCCCACTGTGGTTCTATTGGACTTTGCAGAATTTGGAGAAGCACATCACCGCAAAGGCTCTATGGGAGCGTTACGGTGAGGCTATGAAGTCAGTATTGGAGGCTTATCGTCGTGGTTTTGGCGAGAAGGTGAAGATGCATGACAATGGTTTGGTATGGGCCGCAGCTTATGGTGAGGCTCTCACTTGGATGGATACCAAATTAGATGGACAGCCTGTTGCACAGCGCGCAGGTTATGCAGTTGAGATTCAAGCATTGTGGTACAACGCTGTAAGCTACACTTTGGCGTTGGCTCGCAAGATGAAAGATAAGGCTTTTGTGGAGGCTTGGGCAGGAGTGCCTGAACTTACTAAAAAGTCATTTGTTGAGAAGTTCTGGCTTTCAGAGGGCTATTTGGCAGACTATGTGAACGATTACGAGACTAACGACTTCCGTCGTTCGAACATGCTCGTAGCGTGTGGTTTGGACTACACAATGCTTTCTGAGGAGCAGATTATGGACGTCTTGGCCGTAGTTCGCCAGCACTTGCTTACTCCTCGTGGAGTACGTTCACTCTCACCTCGTAACCCATTCTATGAGGCTTCGTATGGTGAGGATCAGCGTTCAGAGGATAAGGCAAGCCGCAATGGTGCTATCTGGATTTGGCCTTTGATGTTCTATGTAAAGACAGGTTTTGCTATTGCTGGAGAACGATTCTTGCCTGAGGCAAAGGCTATATTGGAGGCATTTGATGATGAGATTCAGACATCATGTATTGGCTCAATAAGCGAGTGCTTCGAGGGTGATCCTCCATTCCGTGCTCATGGTTGCTTGTCACAGGCAACAAGTGTAGGCGGTTTGCTCTATATCAGCGATTTGATTTCTCAGTTTGAGAAGCCAGCAAAGAAGCCTGCTACCAAGAAGACTACAAAGTCGGCGAAGGCTGAGGTTGTAGAGGAGAAGGTAGAGGAGAAGCCTGCAAAGAAGAGTGGCGCTAAGAAGAGCGCTACAAAGGCAGCTAAGGTAGCTGCAGAGGACGTTGCTGAGGTTACAGAGGAGCCAAAGCCCAAGAGAAAATGTGTACGCAAGAAGAAATAAGATAAAACGATAAAATAGGATGAGAGTATTAATGTTTGGTTGGGAGTTCCCACCTCATATTGCCGGTGGTCTGGGTACAGCTTGTTATGGTATGACCCGTGGCTTGGCACGCAACGACGTGGAGGTTATCTTTGTGATGCCTCGTGCTTCGGGCGACGAGGATGAGCGATTTGTAAAGGTTGTTAACGCATCAGATGTTGAGGCACGTTACTGTGATGGTGGCGTAGCTGGCGCAGATGATATTATGCGTAAGATCTCGTTCATTCACATCGACTCGAATATGGTTCCTTACATCTCACCCGAGGAGTTTCAGACCTACCGCGAGAGCTACGAGCGTACAGGTAAGAAGTTCTGGGAGAAGAAGGGTGACAGCTGGACACAGCGTTACACATTCTCTGGTAAGTATGGCGCAAACCTTATGGAGGAGGTTGCCCGCTATGCTGTTGTGGCAGCCGAGGTTGCTCGTCAGCTGGAGGGTCAGTTTGATGTTATTCACGCTCACGACTGGCTCACATACTTTGCAGGTATCGCTGCAAAGCGTGTTTCTGGCAAGCCACTTGTAGTGCATATGCACGCTACATCGTTTGACCGTTCTTCGGGCGACAACATCGATACACGCGTATATGAGATTGAGCGTGCCGGTATGGCAGCGGCTGATCGCGTAATCGCAGTATCAAATTTGACTCGTAACATCTGTATCGAGAAGTATAACATCCCTGCAGAGCGCGTGGTGACAGTTCACAACGCTGTTCGTTTCGCCGAGAAGGAGAATGAGGCTCCAGAGCGCGGTGTAGAGGATAAGATTGTTACATTCCTTGGTCGTATCACCTACCAGAAGGGTCCTGACTACTTCGTGGAGGCTGCGGCAAAGGTGTTGAAGCGTGTGCCTAATGTGCGTTTCGTAATGGCGGGTTCGGGTGATATGATGAACCACGTTATCCGTCGTGTGGCTCGCTTGGGTATCGCCGACCGTTTCCACTTCACAGGTTTCTTGAAGGGTGACGATGTACACAAGATGTTCCAGCTCTCTGATCTTTACATTATGCCATCGGTATCAGAGCCATTCGGTATCTCACCATTGGAGGCTATGCGTTCAAACGTGCCTGTGATTATCTCAAAGCAGAGTGGTGTTGCCGAGGTTTTGGACTATGCGGTGAAGGTTGATTACTGGGATGTTGATGCTATGGCAGATGCAATCTACGGTTTCGTTAAGTATCCTGCTTTGTCGAAGATGTTTGC
>JAFPAD010000109.1 GCA_017424405.1 Alistipes sp. | reverse complement strand
TCTTTGGCATTCACCGTATGCTTTATAAGCTCGGCATGGCCTGTATGCACCCCGTCGAAATTGCCTAAAGCAATAGCCAGGGGGGCATTCCCCACATATTCATCCTGAGGGTAGTAAACCTTAAAACACTATAACTATGAATAAGTTTGTCTATGATATTCCTACCAAAGTATATTTTGGTCGGGAGCAGTTGTCGCATTTGGGTGATGAGTTGAAGAAGTTTGGTAGCCGTGTGTTGCTCACTTATGGTGGCGGCTCAATCAAGAAGATGGGTCTTTATGACGCCGTTTTGAAGGAGATTGAGAAGGCTGGTTTGGAACTCTTCGAACTCTCTGGCATCGAGCCTAATCCTCGCATTGAGTCTGTTCGTACGGGTGCTCAGATGTGTAAGGAGCATAAGATTGATGTTGTGTTGGCTGTCGGTGGTGGCTCAACTATTGATGCTGCGAAGTTCATCGCGGCGGGAGCGTGTGTTGATCACGACCCATGGGACTTTTTGAGTAAGACGTGGGCTCCAATCCATAAGGCTCTGCCTATCGTTTCTATTTTGACTCTCTCGGCAACAGGCTCTGAGATGGATACTGCGGCGGTGATTACCAACTTCGCTACGCAGGAGAAGATAGGTCGCCTCGACCGCAACCTCTTGCCACGTGTGTCGTTCCTTGACCCTACAAATACATTTACAGTAAGCCCATACCAAACAGCTTGTGGCTCGGCTGATATTATCTCTCACATCTTGGAGGTTTATTTCGCACCTGAGCAGGATTTGTATATGCTCGACTGTTTTATGGAGGGTATGCTCAAGACCGTTATCAAGTACGCCCCAGTGGCAATGAAGGAGCCTGATAACTATGAGGCACGTGCCAACCTGATGTGGACATCGTCGTGGGCAATCAACGGCTTCATCACCGCAGGTAAGCGTCACGCATGGAGTTGCCACCCAATCGAGCACGAGCTGTCGGCATTCTACGACATCACACATGGTTTGGGCTTGGCTATCGTGACACCTCGCTGGATGGAGTATTGCTTGGAGGAGAGCAATGTAGATAAGTATGTTCAGTTTGCCGTGAATGTCTTTGGTGTGGAGCCTTCTCAGGATAAGATGGCGGTTGCAAAGAAGGGTATCGAGTTACTTGCCAACTTCTTCTTTGAGACGTTGGGTCTTGATGATAACTTCACCAAGATTGGCATCAAGTCTGAGGACTTCCCAGCTATGGCTCGTAAGGCGTGTGCTGGCGGTGTAATCTCTGGTTTCAAGCCATTGGCTCAGGCTGACATTGAGAAGATTTACCAGATGTGTGTCGAGTAATACATTTTATCTAAAGTAAAAATGAAAGGGCTGTCGAAAAGACAGCCCTTTTGCTTAAGAATTATCCCAATTGATTAAAAGTCGTAACCCTCAATTGCGTCGGCGTAATCTCTCCAGCCGAATGCTGATTTGTAAGCATCCACAGCCTTGCGATGTACATAAATCTTTGGATTTCTGAACATTTCTCGACTTACTGCAGGCGGAGTTGTAGGTTTGCAATATACACTTGTGAGGCTGTAGCAACCGAAGAATGCATATCCTCCAATCATTGTCACACTGTTGGGGATAGTAATGCTTTCCAGGCTGTCGCAACCATAGAATGCCCTATCTCCAATACGTGTCACACTATCGGGAATAGTGTATGTTGTAAGACCTGCAGGAGCAAAAGAAATTAATATGCCATCAATAATTAAACAACGATTATCACTTGATGCAAATTTACCATGGAAACTTTCCAAGCTCTGGCAACCGAAGAATGCACTCTCTACAACCCTTGTCACGCTATTGCCAATTGTTATACTTGTCAAGCTACTGCAATAAGCAAATGCCATAAATCCAATCTCAGTCACAGCGCCATCAAAAGTTATGATACCCTTTCCATCCTTATATTCATTGCTTATGATGTTTGCTCCGAATGCGTTAGTGTTATATGGTGTGACTATTTTACCATCTGATGATGTGTAATGTATCTCATTTGATTTTAAAATCATATGAAATGGAATAATTAGTGTACTACCATCAGTAAGGGTAATGTAAACATAATCATCATCATAAGTCACATCCTTAAACATTGAGTCACCACCAGTGCCGTCCTCGCCGTCTGCACCGTCTTTTCCGTCCTCGCCCGTAGCCTTGCCGAGCTCCTGCCAAGTTGAGCCATTGTCATAAGAGATGAGCCAATAGCCATTCTCGATTTTTAGCTTTGGAGTGATGCCGTCTTTACCGTTTTGTCCATCTTTGCCATTGGTGCCATCTTGACCGTCCTTGCCATCTTCACCATCTTTGCCGTCGGTACCATCTTCACCATCTTTGCCATCAGTGCCTTCGGCTTTTACCTTATTACCGTCCTTGTCGAGCAACCAGTCGCCGTCCAAAGTCCAATAATATACACCGTCGGAGTCCATCGCTACGCCAATTACAGGCGTGTAGCCATCAGCTCCGTCCTTACCGTCCTGACCATCTTTACCGTTGGCTCCGTCCTTGCCATCTTTGCCATGATAGATAGTTACAGAGCCACTCTTTGAGAATGTGATTGTATAGCCAACAATTTTGCCATCCATTGTGATAGGGGCAATGTTGGTTACATAGTCGTTGTTCTGCAATGCCTCGACGATAGTCTGCAACGATGTGATGTTGGTGTTCATCTGCTTGCATATCTCTTCAAGCTTCGTGATGCGATTTTCGTGGTCGTTGAGCTTTTCCCAAATTAGGCTGTCATCGTAACTCTCGCCACAACTCACTGCGAGTATTATCACCGCAGAGAGTAATAAATTAAGTAGTTTCTTCATGGTGTTTTAGATACATTATACTACAAAATTAATGAAGATACACGTTTAAACAAAATATTATAAAATAAAAATGAGGGTCTTTTCAGACCCCCATTAAAGGTGTGATAATTTCTTACTCCTTCAGATACTTATCCAACCAGCCGAAGAACTCGCGGTTCCAAACGATTGAGTTCTGTGGCTTGAATACCTGGTGTGCCTCGTTCTCGAACTCCACCAAGCGGGCATCAACACCCTTCAAGCGAGCTGCTGTGAATGCCTGCAACGACTGAGTGAATGGAATACGGAAGTCATACTCACCTGTAATAATAAGTATAGGTGTGTTCCACTTATCGACAAACTTGTGAGGTGAGTTGGCATAAGAACGCTGTGCAATGGCATTCGACTTATCCCAGTAGTTACCACCGTAGTCGTGTGTCACGAAGAAGAGCTCCTCGGTTTCGCCGTACATCGACTCGAAGTTGAAGATACCGCAGTGCGAGATAAATGCCTTGAAACGATTGTCGTGGTGACCAGCCAAGTAGTAAACCGAGTAACCTCCGTAAGAAGCGCCCACGCAACCCATGTGCTCGGTGTCACACCATGGCTCCTTTGCAACCTCGTCGATAGCTGCCAAGTAGTCCTTGATGTTCTGACCTGCGTAGTCACCTGAAATCTGCTCACGCCACTCGCTGCCGAATGAAGGGCAGCCGCGACGGTTAGGTGCTACCACAACATAGCCCTGTGCCGCCATGAGCTGGAAGTTCCAGCGGTAGCTCCAACCCTGTGATACTACGCTCTGTGGACCTCCCTCGCAGTAGAGCAGGGTAGGGTACTTCTTTGTAGGGTCGAAATCGGGTGGTAGGATTACCCATGTGAGCATCTCCTTGCCGTCGGTGGTCTTAACCATGCGCTTCTGTACCTCACCCATCTTCACGTTGTCGTAAACGTGAGAGTTGATTGTTGTGAGCTGTGTCAAGCCTCCATCGGCGAGGTTTACCTGATAAAGCTCCTTGTCGGTGTTGATGGTCATCAGAGTTACAATGCACTCCTCGCCTGCGATGCTCATCGAAGCGATGTCGTGGTCGCCCTTAGTGATAACCTCCACTGCGGCGCTCTCAACACCCACCTTGCAAACTTGCTGTGTGCCGTAGATAGCTGAGAGGAAGTAGAGTGTTGAGTTGTCGGTCCAAATCACATTCTGTGCGCTGTGGTCGAACTCTGGGGTGAGGTATTTGTGCTCCTTTGTAGCAAGGTCATAGACAAACAAGCGGTCTTTATCTGACTCGTAACCTGGAGTAGCCATTGAGCAGAATGCCAACTTGGTGTCGTCGGGTGACCATACAGGGTAGCGGTCGTAGCCTACGAACTCCATGATGCGCATGCCCGCAGCACTCTTAATCTTGTTGATGTTGAGTGTGGAACCATCTTCGGTGTTGTAGATAAAGATGTCAGAGTCGGTTGATAAAGCATACTCGGCACCTGTCAAAGGCTTGCATGTGTAGGCAAGCATCTTACCGTTGTTGCTCCATGCTATCTCGGCTGTGTCGAAGTATGGTGCCAAAGGAGCGTCCCACGCAGCCTCTGCACCGAGGATATCCTTGTCGTTTGCCAATCCTGAAGTTGTGAGGTCGGCGATGAAGATGTGGCTGTAGTCGCCCTCGTCCCAATAGTCCCAGTGGCGTGACATTAAATCGTCGTAGATGCGAGCCTTCGACTTGTCCATATCCTTGTGAACGTCAGAAGACTTAACATCGGCAACGTGTACCTTCTTTACATAGAAGAGCTTATCGCCGGTAGGTGCTACGCCATAGCCTTCGATGCCTCCCTCGATGTCGGTAACCTGTTTTACGGCGCTACCATCGGGATTCATCTTCCAAAGCTGCACCGAGCCGCTGCGGTTCGATGTGAAGTATATAACCGAGCCATCAGCACTCCACTGTGGGTCGGAGTTTGACGATGAGTTGTCGGTCAGAGTCTTCTCCTCGCCCGATGCCATGTCGCGAACATAAATCTGAGTTAGACCCTTGTTCTGTGCCATGTTGTAGCGTGTAACAGCATAGAGAGCTGTCGTACCATCGGGAGAGAGTGAGGCTGCTCCTAAACGTCCCATCTTCCACATTACGGGTGGTGTTAAACGCGCTTCGGCAATCTCCTCTTGGGTGAGAGAGTTGTTGATGTCGAGTGTTTGGGGCTTCTCATTTATGCAAGAAGCCAATGCCATAGCTGCAATAGCCATAATAAAAGATAATTTTTTCATGTTATTCTATCGAGGTTTAACTTCAATTTCGTATTTTTGCATTAGTAAACTACTATTTCCATGAAACATCAAGTGTTACATAAAGCCGCCGAGTGTAACTCGTCAACTATCATTGCTCGCCGTGAGTATCTGCCAGTCGAAGCTGACGGAAGTGTGATAGTATCGTTTGGAGAGCGTGAATTGCTATTTACGAGTCATCTACCTGAGGGTTGGTTTGAAGTGCCTTATGTTAGTGAGGACTCCATTTCACGAGCGAAGGTAATGAATTTTCTTGACACATACAAACGTGTGGCAATAACTTCCGGTGACTCGCTTTTGACGTTTTTGAAGTTCGCCTCTCAGATGGTGTGGGTCGAGGCTGCGGGTGGCGTGGTTGAGAATGCCTTGGGAGATGTGGTGATGATTCGTCGCAATGAGCGTTGGGACCTGCCAAAGGGGCATCGCGAGGAGGGAGAGGAGTTTCGTGTGTGTGCGGCTCGTGAGGCTGAAGAGGAGACTGGCGTGAAGGTGAGCGAGGTGAGAGAAATGCTTACATCTACTCTTCATGGATACAATCTATATGGTAAGTGGGAGTTGAAGCTCACGGTGTGGTATGCGATGAAGGGCAATGCATCGGCTCTTGTGCCACAGCAGGAGGAGGGAATTATCTGCGCCGAGTGGATTGAGCAAGAGCAGATACGTGAGAAAATAAAAACATCTTTCCCTACAATTCGCAAGGTGTTTGATGCGTTTCTAAGTAGTAAAGAGTAACGATTATGGATAAGATATTATGGGTCGATGATGAGGTTGAGTTGTTGAAGCCTCACGTGCTGTTTCTGAAAGGCAAGGGCTACGAGGTTGATACTTGCAACAACGGATACGATGCCATTGATATGGTGCGTGCTACGGCTTACGATTTGATAATTTTGGACGAGATGATGCCCGGCATGACAGGTCTGGAGACATTGCCTCTGATTAAAGATGTGCGTCCCACAACTCCTGTCATAATGGTCACCAAGAGTGAGGAGGAGAATATCATGGACAAGGCTATTGGCTCGAAGATAGCCGATTACATTATTAAGCCCGTGAATCCAAATCAGGTGTTGCTGTCGATAAAGAAGAATGTGCATTCACAACAGCTTGTAACCGAGCAGACTACTGCAGACTATCGTGCCGAGTTTGGTCGTATTTCGTCGATGTGTCAAGTGGCATCTTCCTTCTCGGCATGGAGTGCCTTGTATCGCAAGATTACGGGCTGGGAGATAGAACTTGCAGCGTCGTTAGACCCAAGCATCAAAGAGGTGTTGGCGTACCAGAAGAGTGAGGCAAATCAAGAGTTTTGCAAGTTTGTGCGTCGCAACTATTATAATTGGATAAACAAGCGCGTTGGCGATGATGAGATTCCCGTCATGTCGCATACGCTGATGCGTAAGAAGATATTTCCCGAGGTAGATAAGAACGAAAAGACAACGCTTTTGCTTATCGATAATTTCCGCTACGACCAGTGGCGTGTGATTAGTTCGATGCTTAGAGGGTATTATAATGTCGATGTGGACGATTTCTACTGTGCAATTCTGCCCACAGCGACGCAATATGCTCGAAATGCAATTTTCGCCGGCTTGATGCCTTTGGCAATAGATAAGTTGATGCCAAGCAAGTGGCTGAATGATAACGAGGAGGGTGGAAAGAATCAGTATGAAGATGAGTTTTTGCGTCGTCAGTTGCAGTCGTGCGGTAAGGATTACAAGTGGACGTTCGATAAGTTGGTGCGCCCCGAAGCAGGTCGAAAGCTAATTGATAACATCAACCGATTGTATGATGCCGATTTTTCGGTGATTGTATATAATTTCCTCGACATTCTCTCACACGCCCGTACTGAGACCGACATCATCAGGGAACTTACCGAAGATGAGGCTTCGTTCCGTTCATTGACACGCTCTTGGTTTGAGCATTCCGATTTATTCATTATCCTGAAGTTACTTGCCGAGAGAGGGCATACTGTCATCATCACCTCTGACCACGGAACTATTCGAGTGGATAATCCTGTGAAGGTTACCGGAGATAGAGAGACATCGCCTAACTTGCGATATAAGACAGGTAGGAATTTGCAATACAATCCTCGCGAGGTGTATGAGGTTACACGCCCAGAGGATATTCAGCTACCAAAGATTAATCTTTCGTCAAGTTATATATTTGCATATAATTCAGATTTCCTTGTGTATAACAACGAAGCTAATAAGTTTATTCGTTATTATCGCAATACGTTCCAGCATGGCGGTATCTCGATGGAGGAGATGTTGGTGCCATACATTGTACTTAAACCTAAAAAGTAATTGAGCATGAAGAGAATAGTTATAGATTCGTTGACGGAATTAGATCTCGTGGCAGAGCAGATAATCACCTCGCTTGATGGTCGCGATGTAGTGTTGTTCAGGGGTGGTATGGGAGCTGGTAAGACCACTCTCATAAGCCGCATCGTCGCCATGCTTGGAGCTGAGGACACGGTAACTTCACCCACGTTTGCATTGGTTAATCAATACGAGGGCGATGCAAGACGTATCTATCATTTCGATTTCTATCGCATAGAACGCATCGAGGAGGTCTTCGATTTTGGATATGAGGAGTATTTCTATTCGGGTGATTTATGCCTTGTGGAGTGGCCAGAAAAGATTGAGGCATTGATTCCTGATGATGCTATGGTCGTAAGAATAGAGGTCGGCGACGATGAGCAAAGAGTATTTGAGATAGAGTAGATAAGTGATGATAATAATTGAAAAGCAGGCTCTTGATTTGCAATGGTCTGCTTTTTTTATTACATTTGCGCCCAATAAATTAACGATTAATAATATGTAACTTTATCATATGAAATTAAAAACAATATTTGCAACCATAATTGCTATGTTTGTTTCAATTATGGCATTCGCACAGCCAGTAGAGCCTGTGGCGTGGAGTAGCTCGGTAGAAAAGGTTGCCGATGATATGTATCGCATCACTTACAAGGCTTCTATTGAGCAGGGTTGGCATATCTATGATATGGGTCCATACGAGTTGGGAGGACCTATGGCAACGGCGTTTGCTTTCGAGCCTACGTCTGACTATGAGTTAGAGGGTGGTGTCGAGGTGCAGGGTCAGTTGGTGCGCCATTATGACGATGTGTACGAGATGGAAATTGGCTATTATGAGGGCGAGGTGTCGTTTAGTCAGGTAGTTAAGAGCTCAGGTGCATCGGTGGTTGCAACGGTTGATTACATGGCATGTAACGATAGCAATTGCGTTACGGGTGACTTTGAGTTTAAGAACCAAGTTGGTGAGTCTGAGACAGTCGTATCTGCTGCATCAGAGAGTACATCAAGCAAGGGCGGTTCTATATGGGGATTTATTTTGAGCGCTGTGGGTTGGGCTTTGATAGCATTGCTTACACCATGTGTGTTCCCAATGATACCTATGACCGTTTCGTTCTTCTTGAAGGGCTCGGGTAGTGTTGCGCAGGGTCGTTTCCGTGCTTTGATGTATGGATTCTTTATCGTGTTGCTCTACACGTTGCCTATCGGCGTTATCATCTTCCTTACGTGGTTGATTGGTGGTGATGCTGTTACGGCTGATATCTTCAATTGGTTATCTACTCACTGGTTACCAAATATTCTGTTCTTTATCGTCTTTATGGTATTTGCAGCGTCGTTCTTCGGTGCTTTCGAGATTGTGTTGCCTGAGAAGATGGTAAATAATAGCGATGCCAAGGCCGATAAGGGTGGCTTGATGGGAATATTCTTCATGGCACTTACATTGGTGCTTGTATCGTTCTCATGCACTGGTCCAATCATCGGCTCTGCGCTTATCCAATCTACATCGGGTGAGGTGTGGACTCCAATCGTTACAATGTTGGCATTCTCGGTGGTATTTGCCTTGCCATTTACATTGTTTGCCTTGTTCCCATCATGGCTCAAGCAGTTGCCAAAGAGCGGTGGTTGGTTGAACTCGGTGAAGGTTGTGCTCGGCTTTGTAGAGTTGGCTCTTGGTTTGAAGTTTTTGAGCGTTGCTGACCAGACCTACCACTGGGGT
>JAFPAD010000108.1 GCA_017424405.1 Alistipes sp. | reverse complement strand
TGAACTATGGTCCTATCGAGGAGGAGATCACAGAGATTACTCGTAACGAGCAAAAACCACCCGAGGCACCTAAGAAGATTGAGATTAAGGTCTTCAACGACATTCTTGACATCGTAACCAACGATACAAAGATTACTACTGAGGTGGATTTCTTTGACTTGGAGGGTGACTTGGAGATTTCTACACAGATCGTAGAGGTTGAGGAGGAAGAGGTTGTTGATGATACTCCTTACATCAAGGTAGAGAAGATGCCTTCATTCATGGGTGGCGATTTGAACACTTTCCGTAAGTGGGTTCAGGAGCGTATCAAGTATCCTCAGATTGCTCAGGAGAATGGTATCACAGGTCGTGTAGTTCTTTCATTCGTTGTTGAGAAGGACGGTTCGTTGACTAACATTCAGGTTCTTCAGGCACCTGACCGTTCTTTGGGTGAGGAGGCTTCACGCGTGTTGGCTACATCTCCAAAGTGGGAGCCAGGACAGCAGAGTAGCCAGAAGGTGCGTGTTAAGTACACACTTCCTGTAATGTTCCAAATCAACTAGTATATAATAGCAATTATATATAATATAAAGTGTGCCGTGACTCGTTTACGGCATGCTTTTTTTAACTATAAATATGGCAAAAGCAAAAGATAATCTTCCTAAGGAGGCTGAGGAGCAGCAAGATTTGCGCGCCCGCGCTGTTGTGGTTGCGGTAATACGCGATGGACAGCCTGTGGAGCAGGTCGAGGAGTTTTTGGGCGAGTTGGAGTTTTTGGCGGAGACGGCTGATATTGTCACCGTGCGTCGCTTTACGCAGCGCCTTCCACAACCTTCGTCGAGAATATATGTGGGGCCGGGTAAGTTGGAGGAGATTGCCGCTTACTGCGAGGAGAACGAGATTGATGTGGTAATCTTCGACGATGAGCTATCTCCGTCGCAGACACGCAACATTGAGAAGGAGATGCCTTGTAGGGTGATTGACCGCACACGTCTTATTCTCGATATTTTCATGTCGCGCGCTCGCACAGCATACGCTAAGACTCAGGTGCAGTTGGCTCAGTATGAGTATATGTTGCCTCGTTTGGCAGGTATGTGGACGCACCTTGAGCGTCAGCGAGGAGGTACAGGAACACGTGGTGGAGCTGGTGAGCGCGAGATTGAGACCGACCGCCGTATTGTGCGCAACCGCATAACAAAACTCAAGGAGGAGCTCTCGAAGATTGACCGTCAGATGGCGGTGCAACGTTCTAACCGAGGCTCTATGGTGCGTGTGGCGTTGGTGGGATATACCAATGTGGGTAAATCTACGCTCATGAACCTTGTGTCGAAGAGTGAGGTCTTTGCCGAGAACAAACTTTTTGCTACGCTCGATACTACGGTGCGTAAGGTTGTGTTCGACAATCTTCCGTTCTTGCTTTCCGATACGGTAGGTTTTATCCGTAAGTTGCCTACACAGCTTATCGAGTCGTTTAAATCTACACTTGACGAGGTGCGTGAGGCCGATTTGCTCGTTCACGTTGTTGATGTGTCGCACCCTAACTTCGAGGAGCAGATTGATGTTGTTAAGCAGACTTTGCATGAGATAGGCGCAGGTGAAAAGCCTGTATATTTGGTCTTTAATAAGATTGATGCCTACACCTATGAGAAGAAAGATGAAGATGATTTGACTCCTGCAACGAAGCGTAATTTGTCGCTCGAGGATTTGAAGAAGAGTTGGATAGCAAAAGCCAATACACCTTGTATATTCATCTCGGCGGTGGAGCGCTTGAATATAGAAAAGTTGAGAGCTGACCTCTATGGCATGGTTCGTGAGATTCATGCAGGACGTTATCCATTCAATAATTTCCTATATTAATATAATGTATTAAGCACAACGGGTTATGGTACACATTTTAGGCGATGGGAATACGATTCTCAATAGATTTGTAGCACAGGTGCGTGATAGAAACATCCAGACCGATTCGATGCGATTTCGTCGCAATTTAGAGCGTATCGGTGAGGTTATGAGTTATGAAATCTCAAAACATTTGAAGTATCACTCGCAGGTGGTTGAGACACCGCTGGGTGAGGTGCAGATGAAGCTCGTTAGTGATAAGGTGGTTGTCGCTTCGGTCTTGCGTGCTGGATTGCCATTGCAGCAGGGTGTGCTTAATTATTTCGACGATGCTGAGTGTGCCTTCGTGTCGGCATATCGCAAAAATAAGAAGGACGGAACGTTTAAGATTGATGTTGAGTATGTGTCATGTGGAAGTTTGGAGGGCAAGGTTCTTATCCTTGTTGATCCAACTCTGGCTACGGGTCAGTCGTTACGTCTAATTTACGAGGCTTTGGTGGCACATGGCGGAGAGCCTATGCACACACATATCGTGTCGGTGGTTGCCAGCGAGCAGGGTGTGGACTACGCAATGAAGCACCTGCCATCGAAGAGTACAACGTTGTGGTTGGGCGCCGTTGATGCGGAATTAACATCAAAAGCATACGTTGTGCCGGGTATAGGCGATGCGGGTGACTTGTGTTACGGCAAGAAGTTGTAGGCTTGAAGTATAATCAAGCGGACAAATATTAGGGGTTATCAAACGTGTGGTTTGGTAATCCCTATTTTATGTTTATGCTTCTTGTTGTGGGGTTGAAACTTACTCCACTTGTTGAGAATAACTGCTCTATCAGACCGCTTTCAATCATCTCCTTGGTGGGGAGTAAGTGCATCTTGGGGGCTGAGATTAGAGCTATGGAGTCGCATAACGATACGGCAATATCCAATTCGTGGGTCGAAAAGACAATGCACTTACACTCCTCGTGCGCCAATCGGCGTAGCAGGGTGCAGAGCTCATATCGGTTGGGCATATCCAGAAATGCCGTAGGCTCGTCAAGCAATATGATGGGCGTTTGCTGTGCCAGGGCACGGGCAATCATTATGCGCTGACACTCTCCGTCAGACATTCTGTCCATTGTTTTGTCGGCATAGTCGCTCATGCCTACCAGAGCCAACGATTGTTCTACGATTTGTTTGTCTTGTTCCTGCATGCGACCTATCCAATTGGTGTAGGGTGCTCTGCCCAGAGCCACCACGTCGCGACATCGTAGATTGGCAATACGTATCTTTTCGGTCGAAACAAACGCAACAGTCGATGCGAGCTCGGCAGATGCAAGCGAACTGATGGATTTGCCGTTAAGCATTATGTCGCCCTGATAGTTCTCTCCAAGTCCAACGATGGTGCGTAACAGGGTGCTTTTTCCTGTGCCGTTTCTTCCAACCAATGCCGTTAGTTCGCCGCCTCGAATGGTTGCCGATAGGTTTTCAATCAAGGTGCGGTTGCCGTAGCCGATAGTTATATTTTCAAATCGTATCATCGTTATACAATATTCTTATTACGTATCACTACCCACACGACAATAGGTATTCCCAGCAGAGCCGTTACGGTATTGACGGGCAAGGTGAGTAGCTTTGAGATTATGTCACACAGCAATAGCGCCACTGCTCCGGTGAGTATGGAAGCGGGCATAAGCACTCTGTGGTCGGCGTTTTGGAAGATTATGCGAGCCAAATGTGGTATGGCTAAGCCTATGAAGCCCACTGGTCCGCAGAATGCCGTCACCGTACCAGCCAACAATGTCGTTGAAAGAAGTATCATAGAGCGAGTACGACGAATGTTTAGTCCCATAGTGTGAGCATAAGCCTCGCCCAGCATCATCATGTTCATCGGCTTTATGACGGCAATGGCGATGATGAGTCCTGTGATGATTGCAGGAGCGACGAGAAGTAACTGCGATGGCGTGATGTCACCCAGTGAGCCCATTGTCCATACAACAAAACTCTTCAATGCCTCTTCGTGGCTCAGATATTGAAGAATCTGCACTATGGCACTCACCGCCGAGCCTATCATCATGCCGAGGATAAGTATTACCATAATATCCTTTATGCGTCGGCTTACGGCTGCCACCAAAGCCAGTACCGCTGCCGAGCCTATCCATGCGGCTCCTGCCACACCTAACGACGATAGTATGGTGGAAGATGCTCCCAAGAGAGGAGCACCCAAGATAAATAGCGCCACACCAAGACTCGCACCTGAGCTCACGCCCAAAACATAGGGTCCCGCCAGTGGGTTGCGGAAGAGTGTTTGCATCTGTAAGCCACTCACAGCCAGTGCAGCACCTGCCAATATGGCAACGATAGCCTTCAGCAGGCGTACGTCGATGATTATTTTAGCCTTTATTGGGTCGCATTCACCTCCTGTGAGGGCTGCCCATATCTCGTGGACAGATATACTCACCGAGCCTACCATCATGTCAATGGCAAGCAAGATTATGACCATAAGCGAGAGGGTCGAGAAGAGTACAATATTGCGGTGTTGCATAGGTTATCTTAATTGTTTGTAATAGAATAAGGAGTGCGGCTCGTGTGATTGTTCGAGTTCGGGGTGGAAGATATTTGCCAAATCCTGCAAGATGATGTCGGGGCAAACTACGCCAGATTCCCAAAAATCCGACCCTCCCATCGGGGTTTGACGAGCATTGTTATTCCACACATTGCCACTCACTACGGGCGGAGCATCGGCAAACTTGGGATTTAGAGCCACGAGTTCTGCTATGGTGTTGCATCCGCTGGGGTTGAGCCATACGTGGCTTTGTGTGGCGTAGAGTATAGCCTGCTCAATATCTATCGGAGCCGAGGCATTGCCTTCGCCGTCGGTTGTAAACGTATCGCCACCTGCATCTTCAATGAGTTGCACTACGTAACTGCTTTTTGCAGGTAGAAACCATGAGTCACGATAGGGTATATTGAGCATGACTTTGGGGCGGTGGTTGTGGTCGATATGCTTTTCTACACGCTCTTTTACGGTGTTGTATCGCTGCTCGATAGAGTTAAATGTTTCAATGCTACACTCCCTCGAACCTACAATCTCACCTACGGCAACCAACCATTCAGCTTTGCCAAGAGGCGATGACTCGACATATTCGCCGATGTAGGCAAAAGGAATATTCAACTCGCGTAGCTTCTGCTCAACGCTGTTGGCAGTATTAATGCCATAGAGCAAAACTAAGTCGGGATTTAGCGCAATGAGAAGTTCGTAATTTATATTGTTGTCATAGCCTACGTCGCCAATGGTGTGGCGATTGTCTGTGATGTAATCGCTGCTGATGAAGTCAATGCCCGAAACGCCTACAACACGAGTGACTTGGTCTATTGCTTCGAGCATGGCTATGTGGCTCGATGACATGCATATGATGCGTTTGGGGTCGGCGTTAATTCGTTGAATATTGGCGCTGGTAGAGAAGTGGTTGTTTGGGTCAATAAGAAGTTTGTATGCCACACCCTCGGCACCTTGCCAGGGGTTTGATGAGGTTATAAGGGTGGCTCCACTATCGTTGTGGCGACGAATTTTAAACCCCGTGGCGTAGCGTGGAGCGTAAACCACTTCGTCGAAGATACTGTCGTCGAAGTTTACGTTGTTGCTGCATGCCGTGAGCAGGCAGATAAGTATTATAAATATCGTGTGTTTCATTTGCTTTCCATGCAGTGACAATGCAAATATAAACATAATAAAATTCAAAAACGCTCGATTGTGGTGCTTTAGTTGTGATAATCAGGTGTAAAGCGAGAAAAAATGAAGAAAAATTTTGTTTTCGAGAAAAAAGTTGTACCTTTGCACCGCTAAAATTAGCATAAACACATTAATAAAAAACAATTATGAACAATTACGAAACCGTTTTCATTGTCACTCCCGTCCTTTCAGACGCACAGGTGAAGGAGGTTGCTGACAAATTCCAGGGCATCATCACCGAGAACGGCGGTCAGATCGTGAATGTGGAGAACTGGGGCTTGAAGAAGCTCGCTTACCCTATTCAGAAGAAGACCACCGGCTTCTACTTCCTTGTAGAGTTCGAGGCTGAGGGTTCACTTATCAACAAGCTCGAGACTAACTACCGTCGTGACGAGCGTATCATTCGTTTCTTAACTTTCAAGCAGGACAAGTTCGCTGTAGAGTACTC
>JAFPAD010000107.1 GCA_017424405.1 Alistipes sp. | reverse complement strand
AGGCTTAAGAGTTGTCGGATAATAAGCCTGACAATCTACAGAACCCGTAGTAGGCCAATAAAGTGTTGGATTCGGAACCCAGTTTGGATCACTATACGATACTGTAGCTACATCATTATTCATAAGTTTTAGCGTAGAACCATTATTATGCCATACATACGCACCAAACGACTGAGTTTTGTCAAATGCACCGACACGAGTTGACTGCACGTAATTAGCTACCTCAAAAGAGATCTCCTTCTGAGTTTTAGGAGCGAACTCCTCATTCCTTACGCAACTTGTGAACACTACGCCCACCAAAGCTGCCAAAAACAAATACTTTTTCATAATTGTAAAATAAGGTAATTTAATAAAATTTAGTCAAGTTTATTATTTATATTTATTCAATAGGTATATTCTCCTCCTCATCGCCCCAATCATCTACCTCGGGATTGAAACCTCCACCTGTTGATGGTGGTGTAGTAGGCTTTGGAAGCTCCCAAACTTCGTTAATCAACAACCAGTGTCGCACACGAGCATCCTCGGTAGCAAAGATTGGAGTCATATCAATCTCCTTCTCAACAATTTCACCCTCGCGAGAAACGGCATTGAAGGTGATATGCATATTACTTGGCATATCATCAATCTTACCGAAGGTGTTGAACACTGCGCACAACACATCTTGATTGCCATCGGTAATATTCTCGTCGATACTCTTGTGCAACTCGATGAAAATAGCTGACGACTCCTCCTCATTACGGATATTATCACCAATGTTATTCGACGACGACAGGCCAGTCAAAACCGCATTAGCCGTAGAGGCGTACTCAAGGTTCTTTACTCGAATTTGGACATAATAGGTATCAATGATAGATGAAGCATCCATCTCGATGACCAAATCGCCATGATGCGGAACAATAGTACGATTAGTCTCACGTGCTACAATCAAGTGGTCAGGCTCATAATAGATGTGCTCGGACCAATCAGCACGACTCACAATCTGCGCTCGCAATGCATCACTGATAGTAGAGGTGTAGGCCGTTGCATCGTACCAAGACTGGTGGTTTCGCACTTGGGTAGTGGGCGTATCGAAGTTATAAGCCATAATTCGATAATTACCAGGTGAGAGATAGACACTACCCGATATTACGTCGTTACCGTTCTCATCAATGCTCTTCTCGGTGAGGAAGCCCTCGGACAACATACGCTCGCCACTCTGGTCGTAGAACAAAACGCGCAACACGTCGGAAGAGAGATTAGGACGAGGAATCTTCTCATTATAGATATCAGCCGTCACATTAGATACCGCCACTGTATTAACGCGAATACGCAACAAGGCAGATTCGTCGGGATCAACCAAGTCGCGTCGAACACAGCCCGCGATAAGCAACACGGAGGTTACCAAGCAGAATATCCTACGATACCACATCATCGGCGACCTCCTTTCGTGTATTTAATGTTCAATGGCATAACCAACGCAACCTTTAACTTTGTAGGACCAAAATAACCTACGCGACCCTGCTTGTTCTTATCACGCCACAACTCGCTATAATCATCTGCGGGAATATAGTGACGATATGTCGATGATAGATAACCCACAGAAAGTGAGAACTCAACATTGAATCGTCGCGAAATGGGCATAGCGTAACCATAGGTAACACCTGCCGACCAATACTCACCCTGATATGCCGGATTGCGCTTCCACTGGAAGTCGTACTTTGCTGACATACAGTACGCTCCAACGAACATACCCTGCAACTTCTTAGCGTAATAAGTATTATTGTTGAACCAATAGCGGGCCTCAGCACCCAGCTCCAAAGTCTGAAGGCAGTACTTGTTACCCTTCTCCCACCACGGGAAGACATACTCAACTGCCGCAGACCAATGGTTGCCAATAGGTACCTCAACCTCGGCATTAACGGCTGTGACAAGGTCGTACAGAACATTACTCTTTAACGCAAACGTGAGAGTGTCGTGCAACTGGAGTGTCTCGTGCGACTCGATAGTCTCCATACGAGGAATATCTATATGCATCAGAGGTGTCTTGGTCTCAAACTTCACAGGCTTAGGCAATACCTCCTCCAACGACGACATCGGCTCACCGTACGAATAGAAAATAGCCATCATCGAGTTACGAATTCGAGGATAATACTTCGAATAGAGGTAACGATAAACGGGGTCATTTTCAATGCGCCACTTCTTGGTTTCAATCGAAACAGAGTTGTCATCAATAATATTCAAGACACGTTCGATAGACTTTTTCTTCAACAGAGTATCTGTTCGTACACACTCGCGCAACTGACTCCACGACTCTCCACCCGGATTGACACGCAACACAGGTAACAAAGAGGGGTGCTCGTTCTCGATATAAGTACGCATAGTAAGCGCTCTCCGTCTTGACAGATTTTGATTGTGACGCCATACACCTTCAGGAGATGAATGAGAAACAATCACTACCGAATCAATATTTCCCACAGGAGATTTCTTAACAAACTCTCGCAATTGATTTAAAGTCACATTATTCCCCATATACATTGTATCGAGACGACTATCATCGTGGCGGAAATGTATCTCCATAGAGATACTATCGACTTTAAAAAGTCGATTTTGCGCCACAACCGCATTGGTGCAGATTGTCGCTATAAATACAATAGCAATGCTTATACAGCGTTTAATAAACATAATCACTCTTGCAAGTGTATAATAAATTTCGTATTAATTTTTACAGTGTGATCTACAAGCAATTATATACCGAATGAACCTCAACACACCCTAATATAACTAAATTTATGCAAAGTTATAAATTATTTTCTTTTTTGTGCACTTTTTTTCAAACTTTTTT